>CAZYRA010000001.1:0-4633 GCA_964649385.1 uncultured Dehalococcoidales bacterium
GTAAATCAGCAGGAGGCATACGATAAAGCGATTGCCGATGGTACTATCGTTGACCTCGGTATATGTTTCCCGGATAGCTGGCAGGGCTGGCTGGTACCGACCTATCTTATCGAGGGGGATGCCGAGCGTGGTATCGAAGCGATGGCACCTGACCTGAAGTCAGTTGACGACCTGCCTGACTATTGGGAGCTCTTCCCCGACCCCGAGCAGCCCGACAAGGGCATCTTCTACTCCTGTATCGCTGGCTGGGAGTGTGAGATAATTAACGAAGCCAAGTTTGCTGCCTACGGGCTTGATGAGCACTATAACGTCTTCCTGCCCGGCTCGGGCGCCGCTCTCGCTGCCTCCCTGGCTGGTGCCTACCAGAAGGGCGAGCCGTGGCTCGGCTACTACTGGTCGCCGACCTGGGTGCTGGGTAAGTATGATATGACCCCGATTGGGGAGCCGGCCTATGACGAGGCGGTATGGGACGATAACTATGCTTGTGCCTACCCCAATGTCGAGACACATATTCTGGTCAATTCCGCATTGCCCGATACTGCCCCTGATGTGGTATCATTCCTGGAGAACTACGAGAGTACTGCGGCGCAAACCAATACCATCCTTGCCTACATGGAAGATAATGATGCTACTACCGATGAGGCTGCTATCTGGTTCCTCCAGGAGTATGAGTCGGTATGGACGGGATGGGTCTCAGGAGATATTGCCGGCAAGGTTACGGCAGCGTTACCCTAAATAAGCATTACTCTTTGACAATATAAGGGAGAGCTATTTTGGCTAACAATGCCACCTCGGGTAACGGTGAGATTACCGTTGCGGTCAGCGGGCTGTGGAAGGTTTTCGGACCTAACGCTGATGAGATAATCAATTCAGAGAGGCGCACCGCCACGAAGCAGTACCTGCTGGAGCAGACTAACTGTGTGATGGCGGTGCGCGATGCCTCGTTCGAGGTCCGCCGCGGCGAAATCTTCGTAATTATGGGTCTTTCCGGCAGTGGCAAGTCAACCCTGATCCGCTGTTTGCTTCGCCTTATTGAACCTACCCTGGGCAAGATTATCATCAATGGTGAGGATATTTGTGGTTATGATGATGAGCAGCTTATGGAGCTGCGCCGCCACACCACCGGTATGGTTTTTCAGTACTTTGGCCTGTTTCCCCACCGTAACGTGCTGGACAACGTTGCCTATGGCTTGAAGGTAAGAGGTATGAGTAAGGAGGAGCGCTACGTCCGGGCACGGGAGGTGATTGATATGGTGGGGCTCAATGGGTGGGAGGATTACTACCCGGCAACCCTCAGTGGCGGCATGCAGCAGCGCGTTGGTATTGCCCGTGCCCTGGCGATTGACCCTGATATACTGCTTATGGATGAGCCGTTCAGTGGTTTGGACCCGTTGATTCGCCGTCAGATGCAGGACCAGTTGATCGAGCTGCAGGCACAGGTGCAAAAAACAATCCTGTTCGTCACCCATGACCTTGATGAAGCCCTGAAACTGGGCAGCCATATCGCTATTATGAAGGACGGCGATATCATCCAGATTGGTACTCCTGAAGAGGTAATAGTATCCCCCGGGGATGCCTATGTACAGAAATTCGTCCAGGATGCTTCGGCAGCCAAGGTAGTAACTGCCAATTTCATAATGGAACAGCCTAATATTCTTCTCTACGAATGGGAAGGACCCAAGGCAGCGATGCATATGCTAATGACGGCTAAAATAACCCATGCCTTCCTGGTGGCTCGGGGCAACCGTTATTTAGGGTTGGTAACCCTGGAGCGCCTCGTTGAGCTATTCAGAAGCAAGGGAAGGTCCCTCAAGGAGGCGCTGCAAACGAATGTGCCCACCTGTACTCCGGATACGGTAATCGAGGACCTGCTACCGTTAGCTGTCTCTACAGAGTTCCCTATACCGGTTGTTGATGATAGTGGCAAGTTACTTGGCGAGATACACAACAGCACCATTATACTCTCCCTGATTCAGGAAAAGGGGGCTGAAGAGGAAGAGGTTGTCATGAACGGGGAGACGGTAATAGAAGATAGGGGGTCAGGGCTCGATGCTTGAGTTCCCCTCGTTTCTTCACATTCCCCTTGCCGAAGTGGTTGATGTTGTTATTACTTGGCTTCTTGTCCATTGGGCAGGATTCTTTGATGTGGTCAGCAGTACTGTTCTGTATTCCCTGATGAATATTGAGCGTTTTTTTCTCTGGCTGCCCTGGTTTGTCGTCGTAGGGTTGGTCGGAGCGTTTGCCTGGTGGACGATACGGCGCTGGTGGGGTGTTGTGATATTGGCAGGGTTCCTGGTAGTGATTGGCAGCTTTGGCTACTGGGAAGAGACTATGATGACCCTTGCTATCATCGTTGTTTCGGTAATCATTTCCCTTAGTGTGGGTATTCCTGCCGGCATTGTAATGACGCGTAGTGACCGTGTTCAATCGGTTATCAAACCGGCACTGGATGCCATGCAGACCATGCCCAGCTTTGTCTATCTGATTCCGGCTCTAATGTTCTTCGGGCTGGGTAAGGTGCCCGCTGTATTTGCCACTGTTATTTATGCTATGCCACCGGTTATCCGTCTTACCAACGTGGGTATCCGGCAGGTCTCGACGGATGTAGTGGAGGCAGCACGTGCCTTTGGCTCAAGCGGGCGGCAGGTGCTTTTCGAGGTTCAGTTGCCGCTGGCGATTCCCTCAATCATGGTGGGTATTAATCAAACCACCATGATGGCACTGGCGATGGTGGTCATTGCTTCCATGATTGGTGCCCGCGGTCTGGGGCTGGAGGTATTGAAGTCGATCAACCGTATTGAAGTTGGACGCGGTGTCGAGGCGGGTCTCTGTATCGTCCTGATGGCGATTATTATTGACCGCATCAGCTATGCCATTGCTGCCCGGCAGGATTACACTGTAAAAACCAAGTTTCAAAGCCGAAAAAAGGGCAACTGATAAAACTGACACCGGGGAGCTTAAGATTAGAGGGCAATTCGGTCAAATTTGAACTCGCAAAGACTTTTTATAGTGTCTTTGCCTATCTAATCAGCAATGACGGTTAAGACAAACGTCCATCCTCTATTCTCATTGCCTTCTAATGTGTGACTATTCTCTATAGTTACTATGCTGGTCCCTTTCTTGATGGCTTTGAAATTCCAAATCTCCTGGTCAGGAGTACCGCCTGGTGGAGCAATCACGAATTCGTGGTTGATTTGTTTTATCACTGCTTCATCACTAATTGACGCTGTCTCAGGCCATTTGAAAGCTGTTGAAGGGTTACAGCACAAACCGACTTTGAATGAATCACCGGTAGGGACCTGGACTTCTTTTATAATCTCGCCTTGCTCATAAAAGTCATCACACGAAGCCCGTAAGGATATACCATCATCTGCTGAGCAACCGGAAAAAAGGAGAGAGATAGTACTAATAGCACATACCAAAATTACTCTCAGTTTCATGTCTTCCCCTCTTTCGGATTCCTTTATTTTAGTGTAGTTTAGGTCCAGCACTACCCAGTCGTGCCCTGGTTTTCTAGTTTCAATGATACCTTCGGTACCGTTAAGGCGTAGACTGATGGTGTTCACTTGGTAAGGAAGGCAGCGAGCTTCAGTCCTGCTGGCTGCCATACATTCGCTGGCAGGTGAGTTTCCGCAATGTTTCGGTCTTCAGTGGACACTATGGTGCCGAAGGTCGGACTCGAACCGACACGAGGATCACTCCCCAACAGTTTTTGAGACTGCCGCGTCTACCTCTTCCGCCACTCCGGCACAAGCGGAAGATGAGATTCGAACTCGCGACCCTCTCCTTGGCAAGGAGATACTCTACCGCTGAGCCACTTCCGCCTACTGCTTGATGGTGCCGAGGCTCAGAATCGAACTGAGGACACGCGGATTTTCAATCCGCTGCTCTACCAACTGAGCTACCTCGGCACAAGGGTTATTGTAACCGTTAGGGACGGAAAATTCAACTTTCTTGCTATTGACAAGGTGTCAAAAGAGAGCTAGACTCTAGTCTGACAAGCGAAATAACCCTGGTTATATAGGACTAGTGAAAGGAGTCTAGATGTACAAAAAGATATTGGTGCCGCTGGATGGTTCAGAGCTTGCTGAGCATGTTCTCGAACACGTTAAGGCGGTAGCTAAAGGGGGCCATGACCCCCAGGTAATCCTGCTGCAGGTAATCGAGCCTCTTCTTATATCCTTTAAGGCCGATATTACCGTAGCCAACAACTACCGTGAGGCAGAGGATAAGTTCGAGGCCTCTATCAAAGATTACCTTTCCCGGGTGGCTGAAACTTTGAAGCAGAGTGGCATAGCTGTTGAGACTGCGATAACCAACATAACCCATGGCTCAGCGGCCGGTGAGATACTGAACTACGCTACGGAGAATGGCGTTGACCTGATCGTTATGAGTACCCACGGCAAGTCAGGGTCATCCCGCTGGCACTTCGGTAGCGTTTCTGATAGGGTGGCTAGCCATTCCGCTATTCCCGTGCTTATAGTTGCGCCGAGCGGTTTTCGGACCGGCTGAGGCGACCAGATATGGGCTTGCCTGCGTCCGGTATCGAGCCGCTGTTGAAGAATAGGCTTTCAGGATGTTTCCTGGGTTTGCTGAGTTTATCCTTAGGCCTTCCTTTTCCAGCTTCTTCGGG
>CAZYRA010000001.1:4733-35240 GCA_964649385.1 uncultured Dehalococcoidales bacterium
GCAAGCAGCTTTGGTAATCCCCTGGTTTGGGGGCTTGGTTTGGGATGGGGCTTGTTTTCACCACTGTTGATTGCCGGCTTTGTTGTTTTCGGGATTTTCTTCACCATTTGGTGGATACTGTGGGCAGTCTTGATGTACCGGACTTATCACGGCAGGATGTACCGGGTGCCCTTGTTTGGTGACTTGGCCGAGAAGTGTCTGGCTAAACTGGATGCCGGAAAGTAATATCCGACGGCACTTATCCCCCCAGCGGCAGTGTTATGGACTTGACGAAATTCGTCTGATTTACTATACTTGGGTTTGTGATGATTACCAGCCATCGACCGGACTGGCGGTGAGCTTAGAAAAGTAAACAGGGATAAATATCTTTAGTCGCTTGGATCTGTTATGACCGAGACGGCAGAAAATACAGGACTTCTGTTTTTTAATGCCTTCTCCGTTAAAGGTCGGAGAGGGCATTTTTTATTTTGGCTCAAGGAGAGAGTGGCTATGCCAAAGCTTGGATTTATCGGAGCGGGGACGGTGGGAACCACCCTGGCGCTCAAGTTAAACAGCAGGGGCTATCCGGTAGTAGCTGTAGCCAGCCGGAGTCAAGCTTCAGCCGGAGCCTTGGCGGAAAGGGTCAAGGGGTGCTCGGCGGTAAGCAGTAGTCAAGATGTGGCTGATGCTGCTGAGCTTGTTTTCATTACTACCCCCGATGATGCTATAGCCTCCGTGGCAGCTCAGGTAAACTGGCACCGTGGACAGGGGGTGGTCCACTGCTGCGGCGCTGAGTCAACTGATATTCTGGCACCGGCCAAGAAATCGGGTGCCCGTACCGGTGCCTTTCATCCCCTGCAGACCTTTGCCAGTGTGGAGAAGGCTCTCGAGAATATCCCCGGTTCCACCGTCGCTATTGAGGCTGAACCGCCCTTACTGGAAACACTCAAGGATATCGCTACTGCTCTTGATGGGCAGTGGATTGAGCTAAAGGCAGCTGACCGTGTAGTCTACCATGCCTCGGCAGTGCTCGCCTGTAACTACCTGGTGACCCTGGAGAAGTTGGCTACCGACCTATGGCAGACCTTTAATGTCCCACGGCGGCAGGCTATCCAGGCGCTACTGCCGTTGATACGGGGCACCATTCGTAATATTGAGACCGTCGGCATCCCCGATTGCCTCACCGGGCCAATCGCCCGAGGTGATATCAGCACGGTCAAGAAGCACCTTGATGCGCTTGAGAAAACAGCCCCCGACCTGCTTTTTACTTACCGGGAGCTGGGTTTAAAGACCATTCCGGTTGCTCTGGGTAAGGGGAAGATAGATGAGCAGCGGGCTAAGGAACTGGAGGTGGTGCTGACTGGTTCGATGGATAAGTTAAGGAAGTGATGGGAGGAAGATAAAATGAGAAAAATGCTGAAGAGTAAGATCCACCGGGCCCGGGTTACCCAACTCAATATTGATTATGAAGGCAGCATTACCATTGATAAGAAGTTGATGCAGTCGGCTGATATCCTTCCCTACGAGCAGGTGGAGGTTTTAGACATCAATAACGGCGCTCGTTTTACCACCTATACTATCGAGGGGGAGGAAAGCGGCGAAATCTGCTTAAATGGCGCTGCCGCAAGGCTGTCGGCTAAGGGGGACACCATTATCATCCTTGCCTATTGTTATCTTGGTGATGATGACGCACTTAACCTTATGCCCACTATGGTCCATGTTGATTCGCAAAATGACATTATTGAAAGTAAACAGGTGGTTCCGCCTTTCCTTTTCTAAGGGCAGGCGTAATCCTCTGGGTAAAAAAAGAGAAAGGAGAGGATAAACAATGAGGATTTCCATTAACGAAATAAAGGATATGAAGCAGAAGGGTGAGAAAATCACTATGCTGACTGCCTATGACTATATTACGGCTGGCATAATCGATGAGGTGGGAGTACCACTCACTCTGGTTGGGGATAGTCTGGGGATGGTAGTCCTGGGTTATCCGTCGACGATACCGGTAACGATAGATGAGATGTTGCATCATACCAAGGCTGTGGTCAGGGGCACCGGACGAACGATAGTGATTGGTGATATGCCGTTTATGACCTATTCTAATATTTCAGATGCCCAGCGTAACGCCGCCCGTTTCATTCAGGAGGCCGGCGCCCAGACGGTCAAGCTTGAGGGAGGTGTGAATATGGCGGAAACGGTAAGGAGCATTGTTAGTTGTGGGATACCGGTGATGGGGCACATCGGGCTTACCCCGCAGTCAATCAATCAACTGGGCGGCTTCAAGGTGCAGGGGAAGAGCGATGAGGCTGCCGCCAGGCTGCTTGAGGATGCCCGTGCCTTGGAGCAGGCGGGAGCCTTTGCTGTTGTTCTGGAGACGGTACCCGCTCCGCTGGCGACACTGATTACTCGTACCATCAGTATTCCTACCATTGGCATCGGGGCTGGCGTTGGCTGTGATGGACAGGTCCAGGTTATCAGCGATATTCTAGGATTGTTTACCGATTTTGTGCCCAAGCATGCCAAGCAGTATGCCAGGTTAGCCGAGGCGAGCCGGGCTGCCATTACCGAATATGTTAGAGAGGTGAAGGATGGTACCTTCCCCACCGAGCAGCAGAGCTTCTCGATGGACGAGAGTATACTGGACAGATTGACCAAGTAGCTTCCTGCTCCCAGGGAAGTGGGAAGAGGCTTTGCTTTCTTATGTCTTGGGGGGTGAGGTATATACTAGATATGACTTCGGTAAAGGTCGTCGAAAAAATAGCTGAGATGAGGAGCTTGAGGCGGGGGCTTGCCGAACCAGTTGGTTTTGTGCCCACGATGGGCTATCTCCACGAGGGTCATCTCTCTCTGGTGAGGGGGGCTAGGGCGGAAAGTCACTCGGTGGTGGCTAGCATATTTGTTAACCCGACGCAGTTTGGTCCGCGGGAAGATTTTGCCAACTACCCTCGTGATATCGAGCGTGATCTGGATTTGCTGGCAAAAGAGGCGGCTGATGTTGTCTTTGTGCCCTCAGCCGTTGAGATGTATCCCGAGCGGTTTGATGTCTATGTGGATGGCGGCAAAGTAACCGAGCGTCTGGAGGGTGACTGCCGTCCTGGTCACTTCAGAGGGGTTACTACCGTGGTTGCCAAGCTGTTTAATATCGTCCGTCCGACCAGGGCCTATTTCGGACAGAAAGATGCCCAGCAGACGGTGGTGATTAAGAAGATGGTGGCTGACCTTAATATGGACCTGGAAGTCGTTACTCTGCCTACGGTGCGTGAACCGGACGGGCTGGCGATGAGTAGCCGTAATACCTACCTTAACCCCGCCGAGCGCCGGGCGGCATTAATTCTCTATCAGGCGCTCCATCTGGTGCAGAGGCTCTGGTTGAAGGGAGAAAAGGATGCCGGACGCCTGCGGCGGGAGATGATAGCGCTGATTCAGAGAGAGCCGTTAGCCAGTATTGATTACATCTCTGTAGCCGATGCCGGGACCTTGGACGAACTGGATGAAATTAAGCCGCCGGCTTTAGTCTCACTGGCGGTGAGAATCGGAAGGACTAGACTTATCGATAATATCGTGCTATAATTTCTTTTTCAGACGTGTTCTACGGCTTCTTGTAGGCTTTAGACCATACTTAGAAGGGGCAGAGTTTATCTTTGCCCCTTTTTGTTTCCGGTGAAAGCGGGGTTGTGTTGCAGGGCTCATTGAGATAAGGACAGGGCTTGTTTCTTGAGGATAGCATCACCAACACCTACACCCAGTAGTTCGGCAATTACTTCACACTTGGCCTTAAGTAGGAAAAAGATGTTCCCCTCTTCTTCACTCAAAGACTCGAAGTTCCCCTGCCCCTTGGCAATGATAGTATCGGCGGCATGATAGAGCTTAAGCATATGGGTAGAGCACTGAGCAAGAATGGTGGCTGGAGCATCGGAGCCGCTGGACATAAGATTGGCCACCCTATCCAGTCCAATATATCTCGCATCAGTCATGGTGGCATCGTTTATGATTGGACTCTCTCTGACCACAAAGTCAATGTGAATGTCCTTAATCTGCTTGATTTCCTCAATAAGTATCCTATCAAATACAATCTCACCGGCATTGTCTCCCAGGTACAGGATATGTTGGGAGTCATTAATACTGCTATAGAACTTATCGTAATCATTAATGCTCAGCCCGGCAGCTAGTGCAGAGGCGATGATGGAGTTGATGTCAGCATACTTGGAAGTGGGCCCTAGGTCGATAGAGTTGCCGCCGATTGCCAGCTTGCTGGCGGTAAGCAGGGGGTCATCGGAATTAGCCACCGTCTCTTTCAGACGGGGATAGAGAGCGAGAGCTTTTTCATTGGCTCTTCGCTTTTCCTCGCGGTATGGGTCGTGGTTACCAGTGGTCTGGCAGGTGATACGGTAGACCTGCTGAGCGATCTCCGGCGGAGTAACGTCGAGCGGTAATTCCGGTATCAGGCTGGATACTGCATTCAGCACCCGACGGTGGACATTTATGTCATCAGTGGTTACCCTGGCAACCCCCAGGGCCTGCCTTAAGAAGCAAGGTATACAATCCAGATAGGTCTTCAAGAACATCCTCCATTCGTTTTAGAGTCAAAGGAGCACCTCACTCCATAGCAAGGATTTCTTCTAAAGAAGATAGGAAAATATCATTCTCCTCCGGGGTACCGATGGATACCCTGATGAACTGGGAGGGGAACTGATTTGAGGGGTCAAACACTAACACTCCCCGCTCTTTGAGTTTTCTGGCTGCGTTTGCTTGACTGGTGCGCATGAGGAGGAAGTTAGTGCTGCTGGGGTAGACCTCTACCCCCATCGCGGATGCTTTCTGGCTTACCCTTTCCCTCTCCTCGCTGACCAGTGCAACATTGTTTGTCATATATTCAATATCCTTCAGGGCGGCTACGGTGGCGTAGACGCTTGGTGTCGTCGGTCTGAGGGCGACCTCCAAGCTGGAGAGGTCCTTCTGCACGGCTTCTCCGGCGATCATATAGCCTACCTTTAGCCCGGCTAAACCGAAGGCCTTGCTCATAGTTCGGGTGACGATAAGGTTGGTACATTCTTTCACCATATCGATAACGCTGAAATCGGCGAATTCATAGTAGCTTTCATCTACCAGTAGCACGCCGCTTGAGCTCTCACAGAGCCTCTTAGTTGAACCCCTATCCAGAAGTAGTCTTCCCGTCGGGTTATTGGGGCTATCTATTACCACTAGGGCGGCGCTCCTTGCCTCATCAATAAGAGGCTCCAGGGGCAAGCTGAAGGAGGGCATTGTTAGTCTAACCTTCAACACCTTCGTCCCCAGCGATTCTGCGACCCGGGTAATAATGAAGAAGGTGGGGTCTATGATGACGATTTTCCCTCTTCTTGAGAAGAGATGAAGGAGCTGGCCGAGCAGTATCTCGACCCCGGAGGTGACAAAGACTGACTCCTCGGCTGTACCACAGTAGTTGGAGAGCGCCCTTTTTAGCTCACCTATTTCCTTTATCGTGGCGTAGTGGTTTATCCCTTGCAGGCCTTTCCTGGCGGCTTCAATCACGTTGGCCGGGGGAGGATATGGAAGTTCATTTCGGTTTAATTCAATAATCTCGCTCACCAGGAGCCACCTCTAAGCGACCTTCATTATTACTTCTTCATTATAGTGGGTTACTATTTTCATGTAGCCTTTTAGCTTTCTATCTACTTCGGCATCATTAGTATCAACCCTCAAGCAGGTCACCCTGTTTATCTTGTCTCTGGTGGCTACTACGAAGATGTCCTCTTTCTCAACAAGCTTGAGTACGGCAGGGGAGAATTCCTGATTTCCCCTACCGAAGATAAAGGCGTTACCACCGATAGGCGAGATAATGATTTTTGCTTTGGGGTAGCGCTTGAGCAGATCCAGGATCCTTTTTTCGTTCAGGTTCTCCGCCACCAGTTTGTTATTGTAGACAGCATCCACGCCGAGTAGTGTTTTCTTGATATTGAGCCCTTCCGCTATCGCAGTGGTGGTTGTGCCAGCCCCGAGCAGGTACAGCGTATCTCCTATCATGCCTTCAATGATGTAGCGTGCGATTTCCGCCTGATTTTCCTGGGATGATTCACTGGGGATAGTAGCCTCCTTCCCCGACTGCACCAGCCCCATTACTTCGGGGACTTTCAGGTAGCCATAAAGCTTACTCTCCAGCCTCCCTTCACGGTAGGCCTCTTCGTTGATATCCAGGACCTCTTTTTCCGAGATGCTGGTATTATCATCGATAAAGGCATCAACAATCTCAGCCGCCGCTATGGCATTAACTGCAAATACGGAACCGAACATCTTTACCCCTGACGGGACCCCAATGACCGGAGTCTTCAGCCCCACGGTATCATAGATGTCCCGGGCGGTGCCATCACCACCGACAAACACCAGTAAGTCGACTTTCTCGCTCATCTCCAGGCCAATTCTCCTCGTGTCGTCAGCCGATGTTGTTTCACCGGGTAGTGAAGACACCGTGGTAAAGTTGATGCCGACATCTCTGGCAACGTCCTCCCCCATCTTACCAGGGGCCGCGAGAAGGAGTAGCTCATCCTCATGTTTGAGGTGGGACAGGAATACCCTTGTCCTGGCCGGGGTTACCGGCTCTGCACCTAACTCGATAGCCGCACGGTACATTCTGCCGTCTGTCCCCTTCAGCCCGACGCTGCCCCCCATCCCCGCTACCGGGTTCACTATCAGGCCTATCCTTTTCACAGTATTTGCCTATTTCTCCTCTCTGTCGGCCCACTTTCCCGGCTGCTTTATAACCTGGGCCCTATCGGGCAGTTTCCGCATATAGAATTTCTTTCCTTGATATTCCAGCTCTACCAGGGCGTCATCCTTGATTAGCCTTTCTATCACTGCCCAATCGTCCCCCGTCTTCTTCAGGAATGCTATCACGGCTTCTTCTCTCATAGGGTGTACTGAAGTAATGCCAAGCAGGTCATTTTTAACGTTACCGGTGGAGGCAAAGGCGTTCCCTTCGTAGCCGATCAGATACTCGACGCCGCTTAATCTCTCCGAGAAGACTTGGTATGCCATATTTATCGCTGACTCAGCAGCAGCCCTTATCTCTTTTCTTGCTGGTGGTCTGGTTGGGATAGCCAGGTAGGCCTTGTCCGGCTTCAGCTTTACCAGGAAATTAGCTATTTTCTCCAGTTCTTCACTGTTATCATTGAAACCCTGGACAAGCATAGTCTCGGTAGTCAACTCACCCTTAAAGGTGCTGGCGAAATCACGCATACCACCCAGGATCGCTTCGAGCTCCAGGGATTTATGGGGTCGGATAATCCGGCGCCAGACCTCTTCGCTTACGGCATCGATTTTTAGTGAGACCCAATCGGCTTTTTCCAGGTCCTCCCTGACGTCTTCACGCCAGATGAGGGAGGCATTGGTAATAACGGCAATCTTGGTGGCGAGTGGCTTTAACAGTCCAATCTCTTCGCCCAGGTTAGTATCTAGGGTAGGCTCACCATCGGGGACAAAGGTCAGATATTCTACCGTCTCCCCGTTCTCTTTGACCTTTCTCACCTGTTCTGTTACTGCCAGGGCAACCTCTCCCGCTTGGTAGAAGGTGGCTCTATCGACCTGCATATTGATGGTATTACCGAGCTGACAGTAGACGCAGGCATAGGTACATATCTTGGGCGGGATATTATTGATACCCAGGCTACGTCCTAATCGCCGGGATGGGACTGGGCCATAGCTAATAGAATTCATTGCCCCTCTCCTTTCGTGCCTCGTCTCAGAAAAATATCAAGGCTCTTGACCTCCCCTACTCCCTTTAGAGAAGAGACCATCCCCAACAGGGTATTGGTAATGAACTCCTTGGGAAAGGTACTAAGTGGTGTAGGAACGTTATTGATATAGAGAGAGGTCCTCTCTAGCTGGGGTATTATCATACCTTTTTCCAGGAGGTCGGCTAGACCTTTAATGTCCTCCAAGGAAAACTGTCTTACTTTGCTCTCCAGCGGTTCATCACTGGCGATGGCGATAAGCTTCTTGATATCGTTCAAGGTAGGGCCGACCTCCCTGCGGTGTACCTCTATCTTGGGGGCATCGCCTTGCTTAAAACCCTCGGTAATAATGAGGTCACATTCTTCGCCCAGCAGGCGGGCTAGCTCACCGGGCGTAATTTCTTCCCTGACCGGCTTGATTAGCACAACCTTGCCCGGGGAACTGAGGATAGTGGAGTGGCTTCCTGCCCTAATGTGACGCCAGCTGTCCTTACCCGGTTCATCAAGGTTAATGTCCCGGTAGGTGTGCTTGATGGTGGCTATCTGATAGCCCCTTCCGGTCAGTTCAGCGAGCAGCTTCTCGATAAGGGTCGTCTTGCCCGATTTCGATCTGCCGACGATGGAAACTATGGGAGGCATTTTTCATATTCTCCTTAATGTTAATGCTTGCGGTAGGCTCTTTTCCAGGGCTCCTTCTGGAAAGCCAGGTAGTCCTTGGCCGCCTTTTTCAGGGTATCTGCGGCAAGAAGGGCACAGTGTTGGTGACTTTCCGGCAGCCCACCCAAGGCACCCAGGATATCCTGCTGGCTGACCCTGAGGACTTCACCCACGGTTTTTCCCTTGATCAACTCGGTGACTATGCTCCCCGTCGAGATAGTGGCGGCACAGCCGTCAGTTGCAAAGCTGGCAGCGATAACTACGCCGCCGCTTATCTTGAGCCATATCTCCATGGTATCGCCGCATGGTCCGGTAATTCTGCCGAATGCGTCGGCATCCTTCATATCCCCCAGATTTCTCGGGTGCAGGGCATGGTCGACCACTTCACCGCTGTATGCCTCTCTCATCTTCGCCTCAATGAGGTCTTCATATTCCTGGTGTCCTGAAATCATCTCGTTTAGCCCCCGGATTTCTCTGTTGTCGGCAGCGATAGTGCTCTGGTAAGGGCTTGAGCCATGCTGCTAAAGGCATCCGAGCTGTAGCGTTCTATGTTCCCCTCGTCGCATAACTTGGCTAGCTCCGGGTCGATGGGTAACACTCCCAGTAGTGGTGCACCGGCCGCTTGTGCCATCTCCTTCCCCTTCCCTTTACCAAAAAGCTCAATCTTCTTGTCTATCTCGGGTACATACAGATAGCTCATATTCTCAATTACCCCCAGGATGGGCTTGTCCATCTTCTTGGCCATACTGACCGCTTTCTTGACTATCATATTGGTCAGGTCCTGGGGAGTGGAAACAATGATTATCCCCGATACCGGCAGGGTTTGCATTACGGTCAGGGGGGCATCAGCGGTCCCCGGTGGCAGGTCGACAATTAGGTAATCGAGACTACCCCAGACCACCTCCTCCCAGAACTGGGTAATCGCCTTGGAGATGAGGGGGCCACGCCAGATAACGGCATCCTCCTCCTGGGGCAGCAGAAGATTAAAGGATATCATCTCGATGCCGGACCGGGAGAGTACCGGCATAATCCCGGTATTACTGCCCCCGGGCCGCTCGTTGATACCCAGCATTTTGGGGATACTGGGTCCGGTGATATCCGCATCCAGAATACCTACTTCGTAACCCTGCCGTCTGAGGGCTATCGCGGTAAGGCTGGCTACCAGAGATTTGCCTACCCCGCCCTTACCGCTCATCACGGCGATAACGGATTTGATTTGATTTAGCTCTGCCGGCTTAACCTCGACAAATTCTACCTGTACGCTATCGGCTCCGCTCAGTCCCCCGACAGCTTCCTTTACCTTATTCCTGAGCCAGTCCTGAGCCGTTTCGCCTAAGGCTGATGAAGCCAGGGTAATACTGACCTTGCCGTCCGAGACCGCTACCTGCCGCACCAGGTTCAGCATTACCAGGCTGCGCTTAACGCCCGGAACCAGCACCTCATTCAGGCTTTCTCTTACCTGTTCCTCAGTTACCATCGTAGTCTCCTGCCATTATTTTTAGCTTACATAATGTTTTGCCTGGGAAATCCCCCACAACTAATGGTCGCAGACATCCTCACCTGTTTTTAGGGTGCCAGCCAAGTAGCTTAGTACGGCCTTCTCCGGGTCGCTCTCCAGTACGTTAATAACAACCTTGATGCGGCTCTGAATGAACAGGTTCTGTGCACGGGAGCCCATACCACCGGCGATAACGACGGAAACACCCTCCTCAGCCAGCCATCTGGGCAGAAAGCCGGGCTCGTGTCCCGGTGAGGAGACCAGCTCCTTGTTCACAATCTCTCTTTTCTCTTCATTAACATCGATCAACGCAAACTGATCGCAGTGGCCGAAATGCTGGGACAGCATGCCACTACTTATCGGTACCGCATACCTCATGTATTAATTCCCCCTCTGTCTATCTTCTTAGTCCCTTTTCAGGGCTGGTATCTGGTAATAGATTGCCATAGCCTTTCTATCTCGCGACTGACCCGGTTCCGGGAGTACTCCACTACCGGAATTCCCTTAATCAGTGCCTTGGTTACTGAGGTATCGAAGGGAATTTGCGCAACTACCTCTATCCCCTGGCTCTGGCAGTAGTCTTCGATTTGGCGGCTGTTATCTTGGTTTATATCGCACTTATTTATACAAACTATAACAGGAACGGCAAAGTGGTGGCAAACGCTGATAACCCGCTTAAGGTCGTGTATTCCGGATAGGGTTGGCTCGGTGACAATCACTGCCAGGCTCACCCCGGATAGGGAGGAGATGACCGGGCAGCCGGTGCCTGGTGGCCCGTCGCTGATAATGTAATCAAGCCCCCCTTCTTCGGCGATTTGTTTTGCCTTCTGTCGGACTATGGCCACCAACTTGCCCGAGTTCTCTTGGGCCACCCCCAGTCTGGCGTGAACCAGAGGGCCATAGCGTGTTTCCGAGATAAACCAGTGCCCGGAGAGACTCTGCTGCATTGTGATGGCATCCATCGGGCAGATATTATAGCAGAATCGACAGCCTTCACAGGAGACCGGGTCAACCTTAAATTCGTCGCTTATCGCCTCGAAGCGGCAGACTTCTCGGCAGAGCCCGCACCCGGTGCATTTATCTTCTGTGATAACCGCCTTTTCTCCGCTCCAGAACTCCTGCTTCTGCTGGGAAGTTGGTTTAAGGAGCAGATAAAGGTCAGCTGCATCCACATCACAGTCAACCATGACCTTACTTTTAGCCAGGCTGGCCAGAGAAGCGACTACACTTGTCTTACCGGTCCCTCCTTTACCGCTTAAGATGGTGATCTCTTTCACTACCAGCCTCCTTTCCGGCTGTTTTTGCCACCTACTATCTGCTCAATTTTATTGAACAGCTCGAGGAAATCTTCCCGCCAGCGGGGTATTCCCTCCGCTAGAGTAATCCCGCGAGAGTATAACCGGGCAATCTTAATATCCAGTGGGATTCGCATTAGTATTGGGATAGTCTCCTTAAGGCAATACTCCTCAACCTTACCGTCACCAATACCATCTCGGTTGATGATGACGCCACATGAAATACCTAGTTTTTTCACCAAGTCTACTGCCAGGGCAAGGTCGTTAAGGCCAAAGCTGGTCGGTTCGGTTACCAGCAGGCAGAAGTCGCTGTCCTTCACAGTGGCGACTACCGGGCAGGAGGTTCCCGGTGGAGCATCAATGATGTTCAGTTCCTCTTGTCCAAGGTGCTTTTTCACCTCATTAATGATGCGGGGCGCTGCCACCTCACCGATTGAGAGCTTACCGTGGACGAATTCTATTTCCCCTGATCGGCCGGACTCGATAACTCCTATCCCTCTCCCCTCCTCGGCGATAGCACCTTCGGGACAGAGATAGCTGCATGCGCCGCATCCGTGGCAGAGTTCCGGGAAGATAAGTACCCGCTTTTCGATCACGGCAATGGCGTTGTAGACGCAGACCTCGGCACACCTGCCGCAGTAGTTACACTTTTCCTCATCCACCTTAGGGATAGGGATGGATACTACCTGATCATAATCCAGGGAAGGCTTCAGCAAAATATGGGCATTGGGTTCCTCGACATCACAGTCAAGGAGCTTAACCCGTCTTTCCTTGCTTAACGACAAGGCGAGACTGGTCGCCACTAGGGTCTTCCCGGTCCCGCCCTTGCCGCTGGCGATAGATATTATCATCCTATTCCCTCATCATCCGCGCCCCGCATTGCGGGCAGTTGATATTGTAACATGGGGTTTCCCTCTGGTGAGTGGCCTTCGCCCCGCAGGCGGGGCAGACGCAGTTCCCGACGGGGCCAGCGCCGGGGCGTGTCCCCCCCATCCTGCCGGCACCCTGCCCTCCCCGGCCAATACCTCTTCCTGTCCCTGGGCCAACTCCCCCGGGCGGTCCAGTCCTATCTCCTTTGGGCACAACCATACCTCCAGTAAGTAATCCAGATTGTTTTGTCACCCTGACAGCAGCCTACCCTTTCTCTTCCAGCTCTTCAATGGAGCGCTGGATGCCAGATAGCTGTTCTGAGAGCGTCTTTAGTTGCTCTTTCAATGCTTTCAGTTCTTCCCCCGGGCTTATTGACTGGGGGGCTGGAGCCTCACCTTGAACGGCGCCTCCCATCCCCATTCCTTTGCCCATGCCTCGGCCCATTCCCATTCCTCTCCCCAGGCCGGACCCGGTTGCTGCGCCCATGCCGAAGTGGGCTTCTACGGTTGGC
This sequence comes from uncultured Dehalococcoidales bacterium, assembly GCA_964649385.1. GTDB lineage: Bacteria > Chloroflexota > Dehalococcoidia > Dehalococcoidales > UBA5760 > UBA5760. The sequence continues at coordinate 17,265 of CAZYRA010000001.1, forward strand.
TGAGTGGTGTTCTGAAGCTGGCCGGACTTGTAAGCGCCGATGGCGTCCTTGACCTTACCGCTTGCACCGGTGATTATCGCAATCCCGGCTGCCGACAGTACCTGGTGGGCATTGGGGCCGCAGTTACCAGTAAGCACCGCGCTTACCCCTTTACTGGCAATCACTTGGCCGCTGGCGATACCAGCGCCGCCGGAGGCCATGGCACTGGAGTTCTCGACCGCCTCGAACTGCATCGTGTCCGGGTCAACGATAATGAAATAGGGACACCGGCCGAAGCGAGGTTCGACTTCGGCATCAAGACTCGGTGCGGTGGCTGATACGGCAATCTTCATGTTTATTTCTCCTTTATCTCAAGTTCGCGTATTCTGGCTTCAATTTGTTCCAGTTGCCCCTTCGCAATTTGGGCTTGGTTTCTCAGGAAATCAAGCTCTTGGGCGGGCATCATTGACTCCCCATAGAAAGGGGAGGATACCCCCACACCACTATAATGGGGATATCCATATCTTGTCCTAGGGTAAGCTCCGTATCCACGAGGAGCGCTGCTTATTCCCCAAGGGCTACAGAATCCCCTGCCGCCACCTGTCATTGGCCCCATTCCTCTAGGGCCTGTGCCATTAAGTCCTGGCATAATGTCACCTCCTGTGTTAAAATTCCAAACTTTGCTCTTAAACTATAATCTGGCTGGTCTATTTCTCCGCGGACTCAAGCTGGCAAATGCTGGCTTCTATCTGCTCGAGTTGGCCACTTAGCATATCAGCCTGGTCCTTCAGAAAACCGAACTCCTCTTCCCTGATATAGTGTTTACCACCATAGGTAGGGGTATAAGTATCTTCATTCTATCCCGGCTCTTCCGAGCTGTCCACCCTTTCCCCGCCACCCCTTGCCCGATTGATGCGGCTGGATGGGTATAATATTCGGTGTGTCGCAGGTGGGGCATAGCTGGGGGGGGTTGGTTACCATATCCTGAAAAGGAACGTCCCACTGGTGACCGTTGATACAGTAGAAGTGGCGTACTGCCATCTCAAAAGTGCCGCCCTCAATGCGTATCGCCTTCCCGTTAAGTATGGCATCGGCCAACTTGGTACGGGCTGCTCCCAGCACCCGGTGAAAAGTAGGTCGTGAGACGTTCATTCTCCGGGCACACTCCGTCTGCTCCAACCCTTCTAGGTCCCTGAGCCGTATCGCCTCCGCTTCCTCTACAGAGAGGCATACTTCCTCAAGGCTACGGTACGGTTTTCCTACCGGCTTAAAGAAGGTCACCTCAGGTATCGAGGCTACACAGCGACACTTTGGCATCCTGCCCACAGCTATCTTTATCCCCTTGCTGTATTTAACCTATGTCCATAATAAGCTTTATATGAACTTATGTTCACTATTATAGTATCACGCTATTTTAATAGTGTCAAGAAAGTGCTAAAATATTCTGGCTTAAAGGAACAGTAAGGAAAGGGGTATAACCATGACGATTAGGGAAAACGTCAAGCTAATCTTAAGTGAGCTGCCGGATGGGGTTGAACTGGTGGCTGCGGCTAAGACAAGACGACCGGAGGAAGTTCTTGAGGCAATCGAGTCGGGGGTAGATATTATCGGTGAAAACTACCTCCAGGAGATGGAGTCGGCCTATCGGGTAATTGGCAGGAAGGCAAAGTGGCACTTCATTGGCTACCTGCAGAAGAATAAGGTGGGAAAGGCGGTTAGGCTATTCGATATGATAGAGACCGTTGATTCTCTGGAGATAGCCGGGGAGATTGATAAGAGGTGTGCTCAGATCGGTAAGGCTATGCCGGTGCTGATTGAGATAAACAGCGGCCGGGAAAGCCAGAAAACAGGTGTCTTTCCGGAAGATGTGGATGAGATGGTCAAAGAGATTTCAAATTACCAAAACCTGAAGGTAGCGGGGCTGATGACGATGGGGCCGATGTGGGGAGACCCGGAAGACTCCAGACCCTATTTTCGGGAAACGAAGAGGCTCTTTGATAGAATTAAGAGCCTCGGCTTGCCCGGCGTTGAGATGCGCTACCTTTCTATGGGAATGACCAATTCCTATCGGGTTGCTATTGAGGAAGGGGCTAATATCGTAAGGATAGGCACTAAGGTGTTCGGTGAGCGGAGCCGGCAATAGTTTGTTTACTTAATTATCGCCAGTTTTAGATGGTGTTTTGATTGATAGGAATTAGACGCTTGGGGGGGGGTGATTTGCATGAGTACCAGTGATGTTACCGCGACTCAGGTGAGGGAGACGGAGTACCAGGGGGAATCTTTTCCGGTTAAGAACGTCTGGGTGAGGTGGTTAACTCACAAGGACCTGGGTGGTGAGGAATACCAGCATAACCATGCCCTGCGGCACTTCACCATCGGCCCGAATGGTGAAGTGCCGATGCACAGCCATAAGTTCACGCAGATAATGTATTTAGTAAGCGGGCAGGCTATCTGCTGCTCTACAACTAAGGATGGGAAAATAGAGGAAAGGGAGATTGGCCCCGGCGATTTCGCCTATACCTACTCTTTTGAACCTCACGCTATCAAGAACCCCAGTGAATCCGAGCCGGTAGTCTTTCTCTGCTGCATTGATTGTGTTGATGATAAGCAGAACTGCTTTTCCCCAGCCTGACCATTACCGGCGAAAGTTATCTTGAGCGGTTGGCGGCGTTGTTAACCGGTTGGGGTGGTGGTTAAAGGGGCAGCGACTCGAGGCTTTCAACGATGTCGTTTAGGTCATCAAACGGCGTGCAGGTGACGTGTCTCTCCCTGAAGTGGGCCAGCAGGTCGCCGGTGGCGAAAATGTGATAGGATTGCTGCGCTGGGATGGCATCGGAAATACCATTACCGGCGTAGATGACACGGTAACCCCTTTCCTGAAACAATCTTAGGTGGGTCTCTTTGAAGTTGTTTTCTAGCTGGTTGCCTTCCGGTCCCAGGTAGCGGGCCTCAATACTATTGGAACCGAACCGGGTTCTGGCGGCGAACACCTCGATATTGTCTACCCCGATATCTTTAAGAATTGCCTGGATATAGAAGTCCAGCCCATTTGAGACGATGGCAAACTCTAAGCCCTTCCGGTGACAGTATGTCAGCAGGTTATGAAACCCGGGCCGTAACTCCGCCTTCTCCCTGATCAGTTTGAGCAGGGTCTCTTTATCGGCTTTAACTGTAGCAAAGGCCAGGGTATTAAAGCGGCCGACCGATATCTTACCCTCCTTGTACTCTTGAAACATCTGCCTCCAGCTCTTATTACCAAAGGCATCCAGTATAAGAAAGCTGACATCTTCCCGGGTAATGGTACCGTCGAAATCGCATTGAAGGAGCGTCTTCATGGTGGCACTACTCATTCCTGGTGTCTAACCTTGAATTTTGAACCGGCTATTCGGGTGAGACGGACTGAGGTTAAGTAAAGCCTCAGCTTCACATTCCCCCCGCCTCAGTTTCGGGCTCAATTTTGTGTAGATTGTCCCGGCTTTCGATATGGTCGATAAATAGCGTCCCGTCTAAGTGGTCAATCTCATGCTCCAGAGCCTGGGCGAGCAGACCGCTTGCTCTAATCCTGAATGCCTTACCTTGTTGGTCCCGGCCCTTCACCGTAACCGATACCGAGCGCTTTATCTCACCGCCATAGCCCGGTACGCTCAGGCAGGCTTCGCTAACCTCACGTTCCCCACTACGTTTGACAATTTCAGGGTTGATGATAGCGATGGGTTCCTCGTCCGGCATCTGGACTACTATCACCCGCAGCGATACTCCAATCTGGGGCGCCGCCAGTCCCACGCCGTCTGAGTGGTGCATCGTCTCCACCATATCGCTAATCAGGCGATGAACTGATTTATCTATAGAGGATACTCTACTGGCTTTCCGCCTTAGCACTGAATCGTTAGGGAGGCGGTGCATTACCCGAACTGACATCGTGCTGTGACTACTCCTTTTCTATGCTAACTGTGACATCCGGGAACAAAGCCTAGCTGACAAGACTAATGTTAGCAAATTTCGCCTGTTCCTGTCCATTGCTTAAGCGGGAAGGCAGACCCTGTTTGCTCGCCGCAGTGAATTATGCTAATATCTTGGTAAGAATGACAGGATACTTATCGGGGTGTAGCGCAGCCAGGTAGCGCACCTGAATGGGGTTCAGGTGGTCGGAGGTTCGAATCCTCTCACCCCGACCATTTTTTCGGGTACAAATTCTTCCTAAGAATCATTTCCCCAATCCACATCCCGCCCCGGCATATATCCTCCTGAGTTTTCTTCACTTTCTAAAGCAGCGGGCCGGGCTATCCAATCGCCAGCTGTCTAGAGAATACGGTGTATCACACGCGGCAGTGAGGAGAGCGCTCAAGAGAGTTTAACTGAACATTAGCCACCGGCTAGGGATTGAGCGGCAGCAATAAAGTGGGGCCTGGCTTTCGAAGCAAATATGACTCCGTATACTCGGTAGGGTGAGAGTAAGCAACCTGCACTTTGGGATATTCCAACCAAAAAAGGAATAGCCCGATAACCTGTGGCTTCGTTCCAAATGGGCCGACAATAATATTGTATGAACCGCTTAGTTCATCACATATGCCTTCAAGTATCTTCTTAACAGCGTATGGGTTATCAGCAGGAACATTTCTTACTTCCACGGAAGGCTGTGAAAGCAGATAGGAGTTGTTCTTCTCTGCGTACTTCAGGTAATTGAGATTATCATTACGCGGTGGATTTGCTATCAATGCAATAGTTTTAACGGGACTGAAGTGTTTCCATACTGTAAGTGAACGTTCCGCCTCAAATCCCAGAAACATAATGAGAACCTTTTCCTTTTCTACATCAATAGAGCCAAAGAAGCTGGGCACAGTGGTTATTTGTGAAACCCCTGCCGTGAGTTTGTTGGGCAGATATGTTTGTGTTGTGTGAAGCATTCGAGGAAGTCCCAGCTTCAGGTCAATTACAAGATAGTGGAGAAGCTGTAATAGATATATCTTCGTGAATCCGCTAATGTCAATCGTAACAAAGGAGCTTTCATTGTCACGGGGTCTACATTGGTCCCAAATGTGCTTGAGTTGGCTGATTCCCTCATTTGGGCTGTCCCGCCCACAGGAAATAACGAAGATACCCTTGGAACTCCTTGCCCCCAGCATGCCCTTTAGACTATTCAGGTTAGTATCGGTTTGCCTCTTATCCAGGGAATCTTCAATAACAAAGATGATAGAAAAGTTGGTCCGGTAATTGGCACTCATCTTGAGTGCACTGGAAAGACATCTCTCCTCAAAGCTGGCGCAACATATAAAGAGGTCGTCAGGCCCGTATTCGTTGACTTTGGTTAAATGATCTACTTCCACCGTTTGTTGTTCAATAGTCACACTACCCGCCAATGCTAACATCTATTGTGGTTATTATAGCATAAATCATTTCGAGATTGACCCTCAAACGGCGTACCGAATCCGGTGGAAGGTTCAGCATGCCCTGTATGACACAGTTCAGTGGTTACCTGCGTTATCGTCTGGTGATGGAGGTGCTTTGTCATAGACCCTGAGGTAACACGAGAGCAGTTTACTGTAGATGCTCACCTGCCAGCCTTTCTCTGCTTGTGCCCTCAGCTCTTTTTTCGAGAAGTCTCTTAGGTAGCTGAGGATCCCCCCGTTCATGATCACTGGAAATCGCCAGATGAAGATGCTCTCTACAATAACCCCAGGGATAGTGAATACATCATCCAACTCCATAAACTTTGGTGCCAGGTGAATGGCAAGTTTGTCCAGTCTATCACGCTCTTCAACGGTCAGGTGGTGTCTCAAGCGTGTATGATAGACCAGGTCAAAGGAATCCTCGGGGAGGTCTTGTAGCTCAAAGGCATCGGTGTTGAAGAGTACTATTGAGAATCTCTGTGCCGCCGCTCTCACCTTCAGCTCGTTTAGCTCCTCGGTTCCCAGGTGGGAAATGGTCTCTATCTTAAGCATCCCTCTGGAGGTAAGGTTGGTAAATTTTCTGGTGATAACATCAAGAATGGCAGGGGAATAGTCAACCCCGATGATAAGTAGCGGAAAGTCGAAACGGCTCCTCAGCAGTTGGTAGAGGACTTGTCTTTCCAGCTCCATCCCACCGCAACCGAAGCTGGCTACCACAATAGGCTCTTTCTTGATTTTTTTTAGCCTTTCCAATTCCTGGATGATTTGTTGCCTGATTGGCCGTAGGATTCTACCCATCCATATCTCAAACCAGGAGAGTGTCTCCAGAAGCACGTTTTGCCATTTGGGAAAGGGCAGGTCAGCAAGCTCGACAATCTTGGCTCGATCTCTTCTCAATCTGGGCGCTCGGAACAATAACCACCATAGATAGCTCAAAGGGAAGCGGAGCATCCGGAAGAACTCAATGTTGATTTTTACTCCTTCTTTGTAGTCCGGGTGGTCCCTTATGGATTCCAGATCGGCAAGGATTTCATTAATCTGCCGGTATCTTTTGAAGTTTCTCTTGTAGGGAACGGCGTAGGTAAGACCTATCAGGCAGCCTACAATGGCCAGCACAATTATAGCGATAGTAATCTCTTTGTCCTCCCTTTTCTTTAGCTCTTCGGCTGCCTCCTACTGGCAGCAGTGCTGGAGATACCGAGAAGTACCCCGGGACAAACGGTGATGATGACACAGCTCGGCGGGTGCTGCAGTTTCACTCCACATTGGCCCCCGGTTCGAATAGTACTGTGTTGGGGGCAAGGGCAATAAAGGCGCGGCTTCAGGTAATAATACCCCAGGCATAAAATTACTGTCAACAGTAGGTATGAGGAGGGGGTAACGCTATAAGGTAGTCGGGCAAAAAGAAGACGTCCACCACCCGTTACCAGTTGGTGGACGTCTCGTTGGTCATATAGCCTCTTACAGCTTGAACTCGAAGCCAATTCTTTCCATGGTCTTCATTGCCTGGCCCAGTATCTGCACGTGCTCTTCGGTGGGGTTAAGCGTGTTAACGTCGTAGCATTCCTGGAAGGTCTTCCCTACGGGTGCCGTGTTGAAGTTTCTCTTCGGTCCCGGCCCTTCGTAGTGGGTCACCAGCTTATCAAGCAGGAAGTTCGCGCATTCCGTATCCATTCCGGCTACGGCTCGAGCGGCATAGGCCATCATACGTGCTTCGATGGGGGTGGTGCGGTCTAGAGCAGTGCCTTTGGCTGAGGCGCAGCCGCTCATAAGCTCACGACCGCTGACGGTATCGTTAACCGCCTGTGCTGCTGCCTCCAGCAGGCACATTTCAGTGCAAGGTCCGGCGGCAGTGTAGTACTGGTTGCCGGTAAGCAGGTGGGTGTGTTTCTCGATGGCCCGGCTTATGTGCGCCGCAACCAGCAACGTCTCCCTGGCCGTTGTGATTCCCCAGCGCACGTGAGTCGGTCCATCCAGATGCCAGTCTCCTCCAACCAACACCGGAGTGTTGAGATGGCTGGCTACGCCGACGATGGTGGTCTCCTCGACCCCACCGGCCCAGCCTCCCAAGATGGGCATCTGCTCACACATAATATTAACACCGTTCATCCTGTAATGAGCAACGAAGGTGAGAGCTTCCATATCTATCTTGAGCTCATTTAGCTGGCTCACTTCGTGGTTATCGCAGGGTCGCATCCCTCCCGGGAAGTCGGCAGCAAGAACTCCTTCCGTGGTAAGCGGGGTCTCCGGCCCCTAGAACCCCATCCCGGGACGGCCTGCCCGTCGCACCGCTTCACGGACTGCCATTGCTTCCGCTTTGGCTGCTGCGATATCCCAAGGGGTATGGGATTTTAGGGGGTGCCCGTAGATGGTATCGAAGACTCCGTCAACGATGCAGTCCACCAGGGGCTCCCTGGCGAATGCCTCATGGGTCTCCATAAAGATATTCTCGCTTACCGGGGCTCCGGTTGGCCCCGCCTGCAATAAGGGTGGATTGGGGTCATCAAATCTGCGTGCTGCCATTCGCCGTGCGTCCCGTCCCTCGCCGATGATAATCTCACGGGGAGCGCCGGCCATCGCCATCATTATCTCTTCTTCGGTGTACTTGATGACGCGTCCGGTTTCCGTACAGTAGGTTCCGCAGGTGGTCAGCATCTCAAGCCCTGCCTGGAACAAGCGGTCCAGAACATCATCGTCAGTAGGGTTAATCTTGCTCTTGTCGAACTTAAGCCCGTACTTCTCCTTCAGCTTTTTTGCCGTTTGCGGGATTACCTTTCGGTCCCACTCCTGCTCGTCCATTTTGGGGCCACTCAGTGCTCGTTCATAGCTCTCGAACACATCACCCTTTTCCCTAACCGCCATATTTTGCCTCCTTCATTTTGATTAAACCCTAGGGTTATCTCTGGCAAGACTAGTCTGATATGCTACCTCCCTTCTCTCGATTCGGTTGATACTATCCCTGATAGGAACTAAAAAGTAGGTGTAATATACCATACTAGGTATGGTGGTACTGCTATAATATACACTCTTACAATATACTACCCATTCCCTTGATTTTGCAATACCTTTTCACAATATATTATAATCAATCAGTAATTATAAAGCACTAGGACAAATGTATCAAATTAATGACATTACTGTTGACAAATGCAGGCAGTAATGGTATGTTTACGAATCATAATGGAGTTGTTTTGTCAAACAGCCAGGATAAGTGGTACCCTGTCCGCGCGTCCTACAGGTTTTAGTATCGGTGTGTTATTAGCTTTAGGGTAAGAGTTGATATTAGCCGGTTTGAAAGAAGTGATAAGGAGGTGGCCATCGGGGGTTAGTTTTAAGATAGTATGGAGTGGCGACCAGGTTAATAGAATCTGAAGATGGAGGAAGAAATTGATTTTAGGAACCAAGGCTGGATATAGCCAATTTTCGGGATGTGGCCTCAATCTATTCAGTGATGATGAACTAGCTGATATACATCGGGCGACTCTGGATGTATTACAGAACTCGGGTATTTTGGTAATGAATGATGAGGCGAGGGAGATTTTCTATTCTCACGGCTGTGAAGTCGATAAGAAGACAAATATTGTCAAAATACCTCCTTATATGGTGGAGGAGGCGATAAGGTCAGCTCCGTCGAGGTTATTACTCGCTGCACGGAATCCGAAGTACGACATTATTTTGGAGAGTAATCGGGTAGCCTATACCAACTTTGGTGTTGCCATAGAGATACTCGACTCGGAGACCGGTAAGGTTAGAGAGACCACCAACAAAGACCTGGCAGAGACTGCAATATTGGCTGATGCTGCCGATGGCCTGGATGTCTACAGCATGGCAGTCACTCCCCGGGATGTGCCCAGTGAGGTGGAAGACCTTACCGGGGCTGAGACCAGCCTCATCAACTGCAGCAAGCACTTCCACCACATTGATGTGCTGACTACAGACGGAGTCAGGGCATTCTTTGAGATGGGTGCTGCCATATCAGGTGGTGCCGAACAGATGAAGAAGCGCCCTATTTGCTCCATTCTAATCTGTCCGGTGAGTCCGATGCAGCTCAGTCCCGAGTGCTGTGAGGTTATCATCGAATCAGCACGGTTAGATATACCCTGTAATATCCTGTCAGAAGCATTGTCTGGGGGTACCGCCCCGGTTACCAATGCCGGAACGCTGTTGACCCACAATGCCGAGGTACTGGGAGGTATTACCCTGAGCCAGCTTACCAAGAAGGGGGCACCGGTAATCTACGGCAGCTCCACCACAATGCTAGACTTGAGCTATGTTAATGCACCGGTGGGGGCTCCGGAGCTAGGCATGCTAAGTGCTGCCGTGGCCAAGCTTGCCCAGTACTACAACCTGCCCAGCTATGTTGCTGGAACGTAGGCAGATTCCAAGCTGCCCGATGCCCAGGCGGCACACGAGAAAACGATAACATCTCTGCTGCCTGCTCTGGCTGGTGCCAATCTTATTTATGGCATGGGTATGCTGGAGTCGGGGGTAACCTGGTGTCATGAGCAGTTCATGATTGACAATGACATCGTCAAAATGATAAAGCATGCGATTCAGGGGATTGCTGTTAATGACGATACGTTGGCGACGGAACTGGTAAAGCGGGCTCATGAGATAAAGGACTTCTTGCATCAGAAACACACCGTACAGCATATGAGAGAACAGTCCAAGCCGAAACTCATCGACCGGACCAGTCGGGGAACCTGGGAGGCAAAGGGCGGTACCGATATGACCCAGCGGGCCAGTGAGGAAGTGAAGCGGATTCTAGCCACTCACCAGGTTGATCCTTTGAGTGATGGTGTTAAGAAGACACTGCGTGAGATTGTCGAGAGTGCTGCGGCGAGGAGGAAGGAAAAGGCGTCCTCGCACTAATTTTATTAGCATAGAACAGCTGAATCGTATAGAATAGAGTGATATAGAATAAAGGAGGTTGTTAATTACAATGGGAGAACAAGAGGTACTGGCGGCGGCGAAGAAAGCAATAATAGACTACGATGTAGAAAAGGCGGAGCAGGTTGCCAAGGATGGCCTGGCAGCCGGTGTTGACCCGGTAGCCCTGATTGAGAAGGGGTTTGTGCCTGGAATAACTGAGATTGGTGATCTCTTTGATTCCGGTGAGGTATACCTGCCGGAGCTGATACTGGCGGCTGATGCCATGAAGGCAGGGACATCGGTATGTGAGGCGGCATTCCCCGCAGGTACGGTCTCGACCAAGAAGAAGGTAATTATGGGGACGGTGGAGGGTGATATCCATGACATCGGGAAATCGATAGTGGTCTCCTTCCTATCCGCCAACGGCTTTGATGTTTACGACCTGGGTCGTGACGTAAGCGTTGCTACCTTTATTGAGAAGGCTAAGGAGCTAAAGCCGGACGTGATTGGCAGCAGTGCCCTGCTGACGACGACGATGGGTCATCAGAAAGCACTGGAGGAGGAGTTAAGGGAAGCCGGTCTTAGGGATAAGGTGAAGACGATTGTCGGTGGAGCGCCGGCCAGCAAGGAATGGGTTGAAAAGATAGGGGCTGATGCCTATGCCGAGAATGCTGCCGATGCCGTAACTCAGGTAAAGAAGCTGTGTGGTATAGCTTAGCGATTTGATTTCAGGATCATTTAGGAGGCAGAGTTAGTTTCATAGTGAAATTATTAGACAGATTGCTTTTTGAGTGAGCTAGATTACTAGCATAACCTGTAGAACCTACAGGTTATGCTAGTTTGTATTTGACCTAGTATAGTATAATCGAAGGTAAATTCTAATTAACAGGGAGGTGGTGCCTATTGGGAATTGGACAAGAATTGATTAATTACCAGGCAAATTGTTGCCGAAAACAGATTAATTAGGAGGTATTAGTTGAAAAGGAAAAGCTTACTAAGACTGATTCTTGGTTTCGGTTTGGTAGCGGTACTGGTTCTGAGCGTTCCCTTGATGAGCGGCTGTACCAGCCCGGCCCCAACACCGGAACCGACGCCAACGCCAGAACCGACACCAACACCAGAACCGACACCAGAACCGACACCAACGCCCGAACCAGCCAAGGAGGTTGTTGCTAAAATAGGCTTCCTTGCCCCGCTTACCGGAGCATGTGCCGGGTGGGGACTCCCTGGCCTTTACGGTGATGAGATATGGGTGGAAAAATTTAATGCCAGCGGTGGTATTACCTTGTCCGATGGTACTCACGTAACTGCTGAGCTTGTTAGCTATGATAATGAGTACATGGCTGACAAGGCAATAACCGGTGGTAAGAAGCTCGTCCTTGAGGACGACTGTGTTTTGATTCAGATGTTGGGTGGGCATACTGCAGCTGCGGTGGTCCCCTGGTTTACCCAGCAAGGGGTTGCCTCAACAACACTGTTGCCCAGCGACCTGACCCCGGATACCCTCTACCACCTGGCTCCGGTTGAGGTCTGTCCTTTCTACAATGTTACCGGTGTGGAGTGGCTGGCTCTGAACAATCCTGAGCTAAAGACATTTGCTCAATGTGCTCAGGATGATGAGCTGGGCCGGCCCGGGATGGCGGCTATGTGTGCCGCTGCTGAAGGAGCGGGACTGGAGGTTGTCTATAACGAGTTGTTTGACCCGGCGACCACTGATTTCGCTCCTATCGTTAGCGAAATGATAGCCACCGACGCCGATATCCTGAGTTGGGGAATCTCCTATTCTGATTATGTGAACCTGCTTTGCCTGGAGGCATACAATCAGGGCTACGAGGGGCAGCTACACTCTTGTACTCTTGATTTCTACGATGCTGTCATTGAGAAGACCAGTGTCGAGTTTATGGAGGGCTTCGTCTGGCAGTTCCCCGACTTCGACGATCCGATGATGAGCGATGATTTGAATCCTTACAGTGTGTTGAGCCCGAACGAATTCTGGGATGAGTATAACGATAAGTATCCCGGCACCTGGAGCGCGGTATCCTGGGAGTACCAGGGCCAGCTGGATCAATGGGCGCAGGCTGTAATAGTGGCTGATACTATTGAGCCCATGGCCGTGTTTGATGCCTGGAAGGCAAATGGCGACACCATATACCATCCGTTCGGTAAAGGCACCTGGTGGGGGAAACCGTTCTGGGGTATCGACAACGCCCTGATGGCGCCCTGGCCGGTGGTTGAGATGCAGGATGGTAAAGCCGTCATCGTCGAGTTTCGTGACCAGCTTGACTGGTGGGACCGGAATGCCGACTTGATGGTGGAGTGGAACGAGGAATATGGCGAGATGTTCTACCAGCGTATGGGTATCACCAAGCAAGAAGCTGAAGACCTGTACGGGTTCAAGTATTAACTGGCGGTAAATATTTAGAGTCCAGCCGGAACTACTAGTTCCGGCTGGACTTAAGAAAGAAGAAGAACATGAGCCTTGACCTTGCTTTACAAACTGCAGGGAATGCTGCAGTTGTAAGTGTTTTCTACGCATTAATGGCGATAGGGTTTACTCTTGTCTTCGGTGTTATGGGCGTACTCAACCTTGCCCATGGCGAGCTCTACATGGTTGGCGCCTATGTCGTCTGGATTGCCTATGCTCAAGGTGGTGTACCCTTCCCGGCGGCCGTAGCGCTTGCTGTGGTTGTTGTTGCCGGCCTGGGTCTAGCGATGGAACGTGGCCTGTTCCGGCCCATGCGTGGACGGCCCCTGATGGGGCTGATAATGTCGGTGGGGATGATATTTATCCTTCAGGTCTTTGTCGCCACGACCTGGCACGTCGGTTTGATGAAGCAGGTTATGCCCTATATCCGCGGGTCGGCGGATATATTTGGTATTTCGATAGCCTACCAGAGGCTGCTGGTGGTGCCGGCAGCCGCATGCGCTCTTGGTGCGCTCTGGTACTTTCTACGCCATGCCAGGATGGGGCGGGCCCTTCGTGCCAAGTCCCAGGACCCCGAGGCAGCCGCCCTACAGGGGATAAGCGTAGATAGGGTTGATATTGTTACTATGGCCATTGGGGCCGGACTGGCCGGCTTTGCCGGTGCCTTTATGTCGCCCATAATGCGGGTTGATCCGTATATGGGGCATTCTGCTCTGGTTATAGCCCTGCTGGTGACCATTGTCGGTGGTCTGGGTAGTATCGAGGGTGCCCTGATTGCGTCGTTTATCTTCGGCTTTATGATAAGCTTTGTTACCGTTCTTGTTGACAGCACCATGGCCAATATAGCCGCCGTACTGCTTATGTTTATCGTGCTGGCAGTAAGACCAAGGGGGATAATGGGCCGTGCGTAAGATAAAAGGTAATTTACTCGGTTTGGTTATCCTGTTTGGTGTATTTGCTGCTATGCCGGCGGCTGTCGGGGAGTATCAGCTTAATACCCTGCTCATAATACTTATATGGATTATTATGGCGGTATCCTACCGTCTGCTGGCTACCACGGGGGAGTTTTCCCTGGGACACGTAGTAGTTATGGGTATCGGGGCATATAGTAGTGCTATGATTTCGCGCTACATTGGCTTACCGGTGTGGGTGTGTATGCCCCTAGGCGGACTGGTCTGCGCCGGGTTTGCTGCCCTGACTGCCTACCCCATGTTCCGTATGAAGGGGTTTTACTTCCTGCTCGGCTCCTTCGCTCTTGGTGAAGCAGTGAGGCTTAGCTGGAACCGGTGGAAGTTTCCCTTCGGTGGACCGAGTGGGCTGTGGAACATTGCTCCTCCCTCGATAGGAGACTTTAGCTTCAATACTTGCACCTCCTACTTCTATCTCGTTCTGGGAATAACCGCGGTGTGTGTTTATATTATGCTGCGTATTGACCAGAGCCGATTCGGAGAGAACCTCCAGTCTATCCACTGGCAAGATCGGCTGTCGGAGAGCTTGGGTATCAATGTCTTCCGTCATAAAATGACTGCCTATATCACTGCTTCGTTCTTTGCCGGTGTCGCTGGTGCCCTGCTAGCTCACTTTATGGGTGCCATCAGCCCGACCCAGTTTGGTTTAACCTACATGCTCTATCTACTGGTCTGGGTAATCGTGGGTGGTACCAATACCTTCTGGGGTTCCATCATTGGCGTGCTTACCCTGTATTTCATACAGGAGGGGTTGCGTGGTGTCCTCGCTGAGTGGATGCCGATGTTCTATGGCATTATTTTGATAGCCATCCTGTTTGCCTTGCCTGATGGCCTGGAGAGTTTGCCCCGCCGGATTAGAGAATTCCGGAGTTCGAGGAGGGGTAAGTAAGGGGAGACGTTAGAGGTCGGTAGAGAAATTAAAGCCTGAGTAGCTATGCTACTCAGGCTTTTTCATTGCTGTTCTGGAGAAGAAGCTGTTTACTTATAGCTAACAGTGACTATTCTTACCCTATTAATAGCCCTGCAAGACCAGCCTCAGGCAAAAGCCGCTTCCTTTCCCAAGTAAGCCTCGATAACCTCTTCCTTTTCTATAATCTCTGCTGGCGTTCCTTCAGCGAGCTTCTTGCCGAAGCTCAGTACGGTTAGCTCATCACAAAGTCCCATCACTGCTCTCATATCATGTTCTACCAGCAGTATGGTCATCCCCCGCTCGGTGCGGAGCTTCTTGATCAGGCCCATCATATGACTGGTTTCTGACTGGTTCATACCGGTAACCGGCTCATCCAGTAATAGCATCTTTGGCTCAGCAGCCATTGCCATGGCGATAGCTAGTGCTCTTTGATGGCCGTGAGGGAGGTTCATCGCCAGTTCATCTTTAAGGTCGCTTAGTCCCAGGAAGTCTACTATTTCCTGGGTTTTTCTCTCGTTTTCCTTCTCCTCCCTCCCGGCACCACCCAGGTATCTTTTGACAGGATTCATCCCTGCGTACAGGTGACATGCTGTCATTACGCTCTGCTGAATGGTAAACTCCATAAAGAGAATAATCGCCTGAAAGGTGCGCACCAGGCCCTTTCCGGCTATCTGATGTGATGTAAGGCCGGTTATATCCTCTCCGTTGTAAGAAACCTTACCCGAGGTTAGTGGGTAGACCCCGGTGATAAGGTTATAGCAGGTCGTTTTGCCAGCGCCATTGGGGCCAATAAGCCCCCGGATTTCGCCTTCATTAACATCCATGCTAAAATCGCTGACCGCCGCCAGCCCACCAAAATTCTTGGTTATCCCTTCTAATTCAAGTAGAGCCATAGTACCTCCTGTCTTCGATGATAAACGGAAATCTTCATATCGGAAAAAGTAATAGCTGTCGCACTAAAGTAGCATAATGACCCGGTTTTGTCAATCTGCCGTACTGGTGGTACAGCAGATTAGTGATACTGCTCTCTTTCCTCCCACTCAGGCATTGGACAGACGAGCTCTTTAGAAGCCAGTTCCCAGGGTCATACGGTGCAGTATTCCTACTCAATAACCTGACAGATTATGCCTTTGCCATTCGGGGTTTGAGGGTTTATAATCTTGCATAAGCCAGTGACACCGGGAATTAGGGGCGCCGGGATTACCTGGAGCCAGGACCTGTCTGGCCTTGCTTCTGGATTCGAGAGGGGTTACAGAGTTGTTACTTCAGTTAAGAGTCAAAGCTATCGGCATTATCGAAGACATAAACTGGGGTCTGGACCGCGGGTTAAATGTCATTACCGGTGAGACCGGGGTGGGGAAGTCCCTGGTAATTGATGCTGTGGAGGCGTTGTTAGCCGGGAAGGTGGATGAAGAGCTTATTCGCTACGGTGCTGATAAGGCTCACCTGGAGGGGGTTTTTACCCTTCCTCAGGGTGATAGTGTTTCCCGGCTTAGAGAACTCCTGGTTGATAAAGGACTGAAAGCCGATGAGGAGACCCTGGTTATCAATTGTGAACCCCGCCGGCAGGGGCGCGGTACTATTCGGGTGAATGGGTATGCTGTACCCAGGGGGCTGCTGAACCAAATCGGTAGTCTCCTGGTTGATATCCACGGTCAGAGTGAACACCTGTCATTGCTTAATAAGGGTTACCACTGCTATCTCCTCGATTCCTATGGCCATACCCTGGACCTGTGCAAGGGTTTTAGCGCTAAAGCTGTGGAACTCCGTAAGGCAGAAGAGGAGCTCCAGACGCTGTTGGAAGAGGAAAAGGAGCGCACTCGTCGTGAGGAATTCCTGCGCTTTCAACTGGATGAGATAGAGCGGGCAGAACTGTGCGAGGGGGAGGAAGAGACGCTGGATAGGGAGCGGAATATCCTGGCTTCCAGCGAGCAGCTAAAAGCGCTATCCTTCGAAGCCTACCAGGGCTTATGTGGTGAGTATGGCGCCCGTTCTTCTTCGCCGGCTCTGGAGAGGTTGAGCGAAGCAGTCCAGGTGGTAAAGAAGCTTGTTAGCCTGGACCCTACCCTGAAGCAGCAGTTGGATTTCCTGGAGGAGAGCGTATATGGGCTTGAGGAGGTAGCCCGGGACATTCGTTCTTATAGTGAACGCCTGGAGTATGACCCGAAACGGCTTGAAGAGATAGAAATAAGGTTAGAGCTTATCCGAAGCCTGAAGAGGAAGTACGGGCAGACTATCGCTGAGATACTGGGTTACCTTGAGAAAGGGGGGCGAGAGATGGAAGAGATCTCTCACTCTGAAGAAAGGAAGGCCGGTCTTACCGAGATATGCTCCTGTCTTAGAGAGGAGATGGGGCAGATGGCTTCCGAGCTTTCCCGGGCACGTTCCCGGGCAGCGAAGCAGTTGGCGACTGAAGTAGAGAGAGAGCTTCAGGACCTGAATATGTCGCAGGTTAAATTTGAGGTATCTATCACTCAGAAACCGGCTCAAGGTGGAATCCCTTTTCCTGATGGGGAGAGTTATGCCTATAGTAATAACGGGGTCGATACCGTAGAGTTCATCGCCGCGACAAATCCCGGGGAACCCCTGAAACCGTTAGCCAAGATTGCCTCCACCGGGGAAATATCCCGTTTTGCCTTAGCCTTGAAGAGCGCCCTTGCCGGAGCCGATAACATACCGGTTCTTATTTTTGATGAAATCGATATCGGTGTTGGCGGGAGGAGTGGTGAAGTAATCGGTAAAAAGCTCTGGAATCTGGCCCGGAATCGCCAGGTGATTTGCGTTACTCACCTTCCTCAGATAGCTGCCTTTGCCGATGCTCACTACAGTGTTCACAAAGAGGTTTCCGGTACCCGGACCTTGAGCAGATTGGATACTCTTGAAGGTGAGTCGCGAGTTAAGGAGCTTGCCGCTATGCTGGCCGGACCTCAGTATAGTAAAACCTCCTTGGAAAGTGCCGGTGAACTGATACAAAGAGCGGGGCTCTGGAAGGAGCCCCGCCGTAAAGGGGGTTAAGTTCCCATTCTACTCGGGAACATTCCCATCAGATGTCGTCGGGCAGGCTTATCCCGGCGGCCTCAAGTGCCTTCTTCTATAATAGCCGAAGTACCAGGCTAATAACGTGATGCCGGCAATAATTCCTCCGATGAGCCACCAGTTGGTCCATGTCAGAGTCTCGAACTCTCCACTCAGGTCACCTATCTGCACTACATACTGTCCCGGTTCAATCTCAGTAACGGTAAAAATGACCTGCTGACTTTGCCCGGGCTGAAGAGCAATGTCTTTACTGCTTAGCACTTCTCCATTTAGCTTAAGGGCGGCAGTGTAGCTGCCCCCCTGCCCTCCGTCATTACTGACATCGGCAGTAATGCTGACATTTCCCCCTTTTCTGAACATAAAGGTGAACGCATTCCCGATGCCTGTCCTTACCTGGCT
>CAZYRA010000002.1:0-34785 GCA_964649385.1 uncultured Dehalococcoidales bacterium
CGATTCTGCCTCTCCAGATTCTGCCGATGGCTATTCTACCCTTGTGGCTGTCATAATCCAGGTTAGAAACCAGCATTTGAAACGGACCGCTCTTAATTTGAGACGGGGGAACCTTTTCCAATATGCAATCAAGGAGGGGAAAGATATTCTTGCCGTTCATCCCCAGTTCATTTACAGCGATACCTTCTCGGGCGCTGGCATACAATAATTGGAAATCAAGCTGGTCAACACTGGTAGCTAATTCCAGGAACAGGTCCTGGGTGCGCCGTATTACCTCCGCTATCCGTGAATTGTCCCGGTCTATTTTATTGATAACCACGATAGATTTCAGACCCTTTGCCATAGCCTGGCGTAGTACAAACTTGGTCTGGGGCATGGGGCCTTCCACAGAGTCCACCAGAAGCAAACAACCGTCAGCCATACTGATGATGCGCTCTACCTCTCCGCTGAAATCGGCATGCCCCGGCGTATCGATGATATTGATTTTGACCCCTTTATAGAGCACAGCCGCATTTTTGGACATAATAGTAATCCCTTTTTCACGCTCAAGGGCATTACTGTCCATTATCAGCTCACCGACTACCTGGTTATCCCGGAATACATTGCTCTGCTTGAGCATAGCATCTACCAGGGTAGTCTTACCATGGTCTACATGGGCGATAATAGCGATATTTCTTATGTCATGACGATAATTCATAGCCTTGTTCAGGCGACAGTTACTTTTACCCGCCCATTTCGTACCACGCGCCGTCCCGATTGGCGCGAAGAGCGGATGTTTCCGTTATCCGGCGCAGGCTTTGCGTAATCAAAACCTTGCAGTGTACAGCGCTCCAGCGGCGCGTTAAGAAGCCGTTCAAGAGCACGTATCTTATCCGCATCAGCATTTGTCACAAATGTTAATGCAGCACCATTTTTATCGACCCGTCCGGTACGGCCGATTCGGTGGATGTAGTCATCCGTACTCTCAGGCATGTCGTAGTTAATAACATGGGAAATACGCAAAACATCAATACCGCGGGCAGCAATATCAGTTGCCACCATAATTTTGATCGAGCCGTTACGGAAGCCTGTAAGCGCAGCCTGTCTCTGATTCTGTGAAAGATTCCCCTGCAGTGAAGTCACCCTATAGCCGTCTCTTACCAGTTGCTGCGCTACACGCTCAGCGCGGTGTTTGGTGCGTGTAAAGACAAGTACCGATTCTGTTTGGGTACCATTTAGAATTTCCTTCAACAGCGCCGTTTTGAGGTGTTGTTGTACCGGGTACAGAACGTGTGACACCGTTTTTGCCGGTAAGGTATGACCGATCTGCACAGTGATCGGGGCATGTAGGATTTCTCGCGCTAGGCGCCGGATATTGTCTGGCATGGTGGCCGAAAAAAGCAATGTCTGACGCTTCTGCAGAATACACTGCAGAATATTCCGAATATCGGGCAAAAAACCCATGTCAAACATCCGGTCAGCCTCGTCAATGACAAGGATTTCCAGGTCTGCCAAATTTATAGTTCCTTTCCACAGGTGGTCTAGCAGGCGGCCCGGGCAGGCCACGACGATTTCAACGCCGCCACGGAGATTCCTGATCTGCTGGTCCATGTTCACTCCGCCGTAAATGGTACAACTATGCAGCCCGGTTCTTCTCCCCAAGCTATTGATAACCTCGCAGGTCTGCTCGGCCAGCTCACGCGTTGGCGAGATTATCAAAGCACGGACACATCCTCGCCGGCCTGATCGCAGACTCTCCAGAATAGGCAACACGAAGGCCGCCGTCTTACCCGTTCCGGTCTGGGCCAAACCAATGATATCACGCCCCTGCAGAATAGGTGGGATGGCCTGTGCCTGAATTGGTGTGGGTGCGGTATAACCGAGCGCAAGTACACCGGCCATGATGCTCGGATGAAAATTAAAGGTTTCGAAATTCATTAAACTCCTTGGTGAAATACGAGTCAAGAGACTAGAGTATAGATCAGGTGGCTCAAATCATCTGACATTTTCTTTCTTTTCTTCTGTTCGACCGATTATTGTTTCTGATAGTTGACTAATATCTTCGCGGTTTACCACCACCCGATTGGCCGCCACCACCACCGCCACCACCACCGTAACCACCACTGCCATAGCCGCCACTTCTCTTATCGCCGTAGGAACCGCCGCTTCTGCTGTCGGTACGAGGACGAGCTTCATTAACCACGATAGTGCGGTCTTTCAATGTTTTCCCATTAAGGCCAGTGATGGCAGCCTCAGCCTCAGACTTTGATGCCATTTCAACAAAGCCAAACCCCTTAGGTCGCCCGCTATACTTGTCTGTTATTATGTTTGCAGAAGTTAGCTCTCCAAAAGCCCCGAATTCTTGCCGTAAGTCTTCTTCAGTTACCTCGTATGATAGATTACCCACATATATTTTCACGTTGTATTTCCCTCCTTAAGATTATGTAGTCCTTGTTGAAGTGGCATACACAGACCAAGCGTACCTGATCTGTGTATGCCTTCAAGAGCAAACTAGCGGGATCCGCTTAATCTGGCCTTATTGTAGCAATCGCTGCAATACACCGGCCGATCTTCGCGGGGCTGGAATGGCACCTGGGTAGCTTTTCCACACTCGGCGCATACCGCAGGGAACATTTGGCGTTGGGAACCGTAGCTGTTGTCTCCGGAACGCTCTGACTTTCTGGCTTGGCGACACGGCATACAGCGCTTGGGGTCGTTGGTATAGCCTCGGGATGCAAAAAGTTCTTGCTCGTCAGCGCTGAAGGTAAAAGCAGCCCCACAGTCGGAACATTGGATCGACTTGTCCTGAAAACTCATTGGATGACCTCCTTTTTCAAATAGTTGGTTAGGACTTTCGGTCATCCAATATACGGATAGATCTAAAATATTTGATTTATCTTCTGATAACCTAGACTTAAACCACCAATAGCATTATACAACAGATTAATGTTAATTACAAATTATTAGCAAAAACAGAAACGGCCCCGCTATGTTAACGGCCATCGGGGGCATTTTAGCTTCAAAATTTGGTGGAGCTGGGGGGATTCGAACCCCCGACCTTTTGACTGCCAGTCAAACGCTCTCCCAATTGAGCTACAGCCCCACGCGGATAGATATAATTTAGCATAAAGCGGGCTGGCTGGCAAATCCTTGAGATTGAGCTATCCCGACATAAGCTACGTCATATTTGTCTTTAACGGATTCCTTTCATCTCAGTGAATACAGGCAATTGCGTGGCGATTAAAGGATGGGTTACAATACTAGCTAAAGAACGCTCTGGAGATATTGCGATGAGAATGAATAGAATGTCCAAAATGGCTATTGCTGTCCTGGCTGCCGGTACGCTTTTCCTGGCGTCGTGCACCTGCCAGGAGCCTGAGCAAGCGCCGGAACCGGCGGTAAAACCGAAGACCTACTCGGCACCCCCGGCGATGGTGATTGATACCGGCAAGGAGTATACCGCCACTATCGAGACCGAGCGTGGTAACATGATACTGGAGCTATTCGCCAGCGACGTCCCTAATACGGTAAACAACTTTGTCTTTCTCGCCAGGGAAGGCTTCTACGACGGCAGCACCTTTCACCGGGTAATGCCGGGCTTTATGGCCCAAGGAGGAGACCCCACCGGTACCGGAACGGGTAATCCGGGTTATAGATTCGACGATGAGTTCACCGAGCACACTCATGTTACCGGTGCTCTGTCCATGGCCAATTCCGGCGCTAATACCAACGGCTGCCAGTTCTTCATTACCTATGCGCCGCAGCCCGGTCTCAACGGTAAGCATACCGTCTTCGGACAGCTCATCGAGGGGATGGATGTTCTGGAAAGCCTCACTCCCCGAGACCCCAGGCAGCATCCAAACTTCGAGGGCGACAAAATATTAAGGATAACAATTCAGGAAAGCTAAATACTCCGGGCTAAATGTTAGCTCTCCTTACGGAACATAGTAAGGTACTGAATCCCCATGGCGAACACCAGTTTGCTCTCGATGTGGAGTAGAGAAGTGCCTTCCGTAAACTTAACGATGCTCTTCGGTGTTAATCTTTGCAGGTGTATCTTCCTCGCCAGCAGAGGGTTTCGGTATTGCCTCATCGCAGCGCCGATGGCCTGCATTCCCTGGAACAGCTCCCAGGGGTAGATAATAATAGCGGTTCCCCCCGGCTTGAGGACCCTGGCAACCTCGGAAAAGAACTGCTCTAGGTTCGGCAGGTGTTCAATCGTATGCAGTGAATAGACTTTGTCAAAGCTGCCTTCGGCAAAGTCAAGGTTGGTAATATCGCCATACTCTACCTTGGGGGTAACCGCTTTCTCTAAAGAGTCTTCGCTTATATCCACGCCAATTACACCCTTGGTATAGTCCTCCATTGCTTTAACGTAGAAGCCCCGACTGCAGCCCATGTCCAGGACCTTCTCTTCCTCTCCGGGGTTGAGGTACTCCAGCAGGACCTTAAAGAGGGCGGAGTTGAAGTTGAACGCCATCCGGTAGCCTGTCCCCGGTTGGACGGTCTCAGTAGGAGATTTCCCGGTGGAAGACGGGATGTTTTTGCTATCAACACTACCTGGATCATCCGGTCTGGGCAAGGTGTTCCTCCTCATTAGATGATTCTCCTATGATGGATTGTTTGACGTCTGTCGCGGTAACTACGTGTTCGCTCAATATCACGGCTAATTGCGGTACGACTTACTCTGCGCCAACCCGTCTGCGGCAGACGGCCCCCACTTCTATCAGGTGGCACCCCTGTATCTTCAGGATTTCCAGGCCGCTGGCTTCCAGTTGCCGGATAAATTCCTCTCTGGAGAGGGCGACCTCATCACTATATATCCACAGGTGCAGCCTCTCCAGGAATCCTCTCCAGAACCGGTAGGTTAGACTTGGGGTGGGCACCAGGATTATCGCAATCCCGCCCGGGGCAAGCAGGTCGCGGTGCAGGCGAATCAGCTGCCGCTGCTCTTGCGGGGTATAGTGCTCGAGAAGCCCCTGGGAGTGAACGATATCATACCTTTCCTCCAGATCAAGGCTGAACAGGTCCCTAAGCAGGAACTCCTTCTCGCATTCAAGGAAGGACATTCTTCTTTCCGTATCCTTGATGACACCGGCGTTAGCATCAACCAGGGTTACCTTGGCCACCGGATACAGCCTGGTCATCTGCATGGTATGGTAGCCGGTACCGCAGCCCAGCTCGATTATCTTAATCGGCTCACTGAAGCTGAAACCACTAAGCAGGCTAGCGTAGGCCCGCCACACCGTCCAGAGAAACCTCTGGCTGACCCGGACGCGCTTGTGGTATCTGTCCCAGTCGGTGGCAACCCTTTCCATAAATAACTCCTTGTCAACCTATTTTCAAGATATACCGGGTATGTCAGGCATGTTAAGCAGACCCAGCCAGCGCAGAAAAGAGCCCAGGCCGAGATATCCGCAATAGGCAATGCCAATAGCCTTAACCGTCTGGCCCGCCCAGCAGGCAAAGAAGAATTTTACCAGGCGGAAGCGCATTGTCCCCATACTGATTGCCATCGGTGTGAAAAAGGGGTTGGGCAGCACGGATAGTACAAACACGGCCAGCGTGCCCCTCCGGTGGGCGTAATGCATAATCCGGTGCATCTTTATCCGCCTCAAGAACCGTGACCATCGGGAAGAGTACGCCTCATCAGCCGGGTCCGAGATGTCAAAGTGGGGAAAGAAGCGGCGCCCACCGCGGCCGGTCAAATAGAGGAGAGTGCCCCCGACACCAAGCCCTGCCCCAGTGGCTATTCCCACCAGTGCCGGCTCTAATACGCCGCCAAGGGTAAAGGTGAATATCATGTACGGGACCGGCAGCGGGATACTGAAACCGCTAACCAGCGCCATAAGAAAAAGGCCTAAATAGCCATACCTCTGAAAGCGGAGTACATATTCCCAGTGATAGACAAGAAGAATGCAGGCAACGACAATCCCGGCGACAAAACAGGCACCGACAATATACTTCTTACGGTTCGAGCTCTTCTTTGCTTCTGCGCTAGTTGCTGCCGTCATCAAGCATTTCCTGCCCGCTTGCCTGCTTTAGCCGCCTTCCCGGTGGAGAAGGTCAGCTTATCATCGCTCAAGCCAACAATAATCTTATCACCTTCGCTAAACTCCCCCTCAAGTAGCTTGCTCGACAGCGGGTTCTCTACATACCGTTCGATGGCTCGCCTTAGCGGCCGCGCCCCGTAGGCCGGGTCGTAGCCCTCCTTAACCAGCCAGGACTTGGCGTCTTCAGTCAGCTCTATCATCAACCCACGTTCACTGAGCCGCTGTTGCAGGTTCTTGACCAGCAGCTCAACGATGCTCCCGAGTTGCGCCTCGGTTAGCTCATGGAAGACGATAATCTCATCTATTCGGTTGATGAATTCGGGACGGAAGGTCTTCTTCACCGCCTCCATCACCTTTCCCTTCATACGCCGATAGCTCTGCTGTCCGCTTTCCTCTTCGCCTTTTTGTCTACCGAAGCCGAGGTCCATCCCCTGTCTGATGGACTCGGCACCGGTGTTGCTGGTCATAATAATGATGCTGTTCTTAAAATCTACCGTCCGCCCGTGACCGTCGGTCAGCCGTCCATCGTCAAGAATCTGGAGGAGTATGTTGAATACCTCCGGGTGAGCCTTCTCTATTTCATCGAGCAGGACTACCCGATAGGGGCGCCGCCGCACGGCTTCGGTAAGCTGTCCGCCCTCTTCATAGCCGACATAACCCGGTGGCGCTCCGATAAGACGGGATACAGTGTGTTTTTCCTGGTACTCCGACATATCCAAGCGTACCATAGCACTTTCGTCATCAAACAGGAACCAGGCTAGAGTACGGGCCAGTTCTGTCTTGCCGACACCGGTAGGACCCAGGAACATAAAGCTACCGATGGGCCGCTTGGGGTTCTTCAGTCCGGCACGGCTCCTGCGAATGGCTTCGGAGACGGCGTTTACCGCCTCTTCCTGGTTGACCAGCCTATCGTGAATCCGCTCCTCCATATGGACCAGCTTCTCTACTTCACCCTCTAGCATCTGAGAAACCGGGATCCCTGTCCATTTCGAGATGAGCTGGGCGATACCCTCTTCGTCAACCACTTCGTCAATCTTTTCCTTTTGCAGCCAGTCGTTCTTGGCACGGTTGTATTCGTCTTCCTGCCGTAGTCTCTCTGCCTTAAGCTGAGCGGCCTGCTCGTAGTCCTGCCGCTGGGAAGCCGCCTCCTCCTCATTATTCAGCTGCTTTACATGCTGCTCCAGTGACTTTACCTCCGGTGGGGCACTCTCGGCATCGATACGTATCTTGCTGGAGGCTTCATCAATCAGGTCAATCGCCTTGTCGGGTAGAAAGCGGTCGGAGATATAGCGCTGACTCAGCCGGGCGGCTGCCTCCAGAGCCCCGTCGCTTATCTTAATCTTGTGGTGTGCCTCATAGCGGGGACGGAGCCCGCGCAGCATTTCAATGGTCGCCTCAATGCTGGGTTCGCCAACGAACACCGGCTGCAGACGCCGCTCCAGAGCCTTATCCTTCTCGATGAACTTACGGTAATCGTCGAGAGTAGTCGCACCGATACACTGCAGTTCACCGCGCGCCAGCGCCGGCTTGAGCATATTGCTGGCATCAATCGCTCCCTCGGCGGCTCCGGCGCCGACCACGGTATGGATTTCATCAATGAATAGTATTACCTCACCCCGCGACTGACGGACCTCATCCATCACTGCCTTGAGCCGCTCCTCGAATTCACCGCGGAACTTGCTGCCGGCAACCAAGGCTCCCATATCGAGGGCCACCACCTTCCGTCCTTTAAGAGAGTCAGGAACATCATCGGCGGCAATCTTTTCCGCCAGTCCCTCAGCAAGGGCCGTCTTGCCGACCCCGGCATCACCGATAATCACCGGGTTATTCTTGGTGCGGCGGGTAATTATCTGCATTACCCGCTTGATCTCCTCTTCGCGGCCGATGACCGGGTCGAGCTTCCCCTGACGGGCAAGCTCGGTCAGATCGCGGCCGTACTTTTCCAGGGAGCGGTATTTACTCTCAGCCCGGGTGTCGGTAACCCGGTGACTACCACGGAGCTTCTGGAGAGCAGCATAAACCCTCTCCTGATCAATACCCAGCTGGTGCAGGATACCCGCCGCCTTACCCTTCTCCTCTGTAGTCATGGCAATAAAGAGATGTTCGGTGCCGATAAATTCATCCTTGAGTCTGGCCGCTTCCTCACCAGCCTTGGTTATCAGTTGGGCAACCTGCGGTGTCTCATAGATCTGACCCGTTTCATAAGCAACCCGGGGAGACTGCTCCAGCACCGCTTCAACCTGCTGTCTGGCTGCTTCAAGGTTAACCCCAAGCTCTGTCAATACCTCGCCGACCAGACCCGCCTCCTGCCGGAGCAGTGCCAGCAGGATATGCTCGATATCCCGCTGACTGTGGTGGTACTGGCGGACTATCTCCTGGGATAAAGCCAGTGCCTCCTGTGCTTGCTCGGTAAACTTTTCCTGTCTCATACGCCATCCACCTCCCTCAAGCTCCTCAGATAGGCTTCTGTCTCCTCCAAGCGGTTCTGTAGCTCAGATATCCGCTTTAACATCCTCAGAATAACCTCTATTCCGGCCAGGTTGACCCCCAGGTCACTCATCAGTGTCTTTGCCCGACGCAGTAGTACGATATCACTATTGGAATATAGGCGGATATTGCCACGAGACCGACACGGCTCTATTATGCCAATTCTCTCATAATAACGCAACGTGTGGGTCCGAACGCCAATCATCTTGGCAGCAATACTTATTGCATATCGGGGTTCACTCTCCTCTGAATTCATAGCAACCTCACCGCTTAGTTTGGTCTGAGTTCACTTAGCTGCTTAAACAGCTCCTTCTCTCTATCTGATAGTTTGGTTGGTAGTGTAACGTTCACCCTGGCCAGCAGGTCACCGTAGGACAACTTACCTAGGTGGGGCATACCCTGTCTCGACAGACGAAAGGTGCGTCCGTTTTGAGTCTCCGGCGGAATCTTTAGCGACAGCTTGCCCTTTAAGGTAGGCACCTGAATCTCTCCTCCCAACACCACTACGGTCAGCGGAACGCCAACCTCTACATACAAGTTATCACCGCTGCGCTGAAACTGTGAGTGCGGCTTAACCGATATCACCAGATAAAGGTCGCCGTTAGCTGCGCCACCGTAGCCCTGACCTCCCTTGCCGGCAATGCGTACCCGTGACCCATCCCTGACCCCAGGTGGAATCTTGACCTCAAGACGCTTCAGCCGGGGCACTACCCCCGAGCCGCGACATGCAGAACAGGGTACACCCTGTATCAAGCCGGTACCCTGGCAACCGGAGCAGGATTCATTGGCCTCGATACCCAGGATGCGGGTTGAGCCATGATAGGCTTCTTCCAGGGTTACCTCTACCGGGTGGTCAATGTCCTGGCCTCGTCTTGGCCGGGTCTGGCGACGGGAGGTTTTGCCACGGGTGCCCCTGAATAGCTCATTGAAGATACTACCTAAATCAGCTTCTTCGAAGTGGACACCGGCACCACCCTGACTGAAGTCCCCAGACGGTGCCTGGTAGCCTGCCTGAGCAAACTGGTCGGCATGCTGCCACTGGTCGCCGAAACGGTCATATTTCTTTCTTTTCTCTTGGTCGGAGAGCACCTCGAAGGCTCCGTTTATCTCCTTAAACCTGGCCTCTGCCGACTTATCACCGGGGTTAACATCGGGGTGGTGCTTGCGCGCCAGCTTACGGTAGGCCTGTTTTATCTCCTTCTCGCTAGCATCCCGCTTGACCCCTAAAGTCTGATAGTAGTCTTTGTCTGCCATAGCTCTCCAAATACCAGCCAGATTACAGTAGTATTATAGGTTGTCTCAAGAGATATGTCAATACTGGATTAACAAAGTTAACAAAATACTATAAATGTCCATTGAAGGTCTACTGGTGTTGCCTGGTTTTTCTTGAGTGCAAACCACAAATTACTAATGTTATAATTCATCCACAGGAATTTACTCTAATAAAGAAAACCACCCTTGAAGGAGCATGGCCAGCTTGAAACAAAGCAGCAAGGTTCAAATTCTAAGAAACTCCTCTATTTTCTCCGGCTTGAATGATGACGAGATCAACCAACTGGCTGACCTTTCCATCGAGTATAGTTTCATGCCAAACGAGTTCGTTTTCTGGGACGGTGATGCCCCTGAATGGTTCTACATGGTCGCCGAGGGCAAAGTGAAGGCTATTAAACACTCCTCCCTGGGAAAGGAGTTTATCATCGCCTTTTTCGGCCCCGGCGAAATGTTCGGTGAGGTGGCTGTCTTTGAGGGTGAACCCTATCCCGCTTCAGCTCAAGCTGTAGCTGAAACCAAAGTATTAGGCATCAGAAGAAAGGGATTCCTATCCTTTCTTACTAACCGCCCCGAGGTAGTCCTGAAGATTGTTAGCATCCTCGGCGGGCGACTCAGGGATGCCCAGGACCGGCTTAGAGACCTTGCTGGGGAGAGGGTTGAACAACGCATTGCCCGGATACTGCTTATGCTTTCGGCAAAGATTGGCCCTACCCTCCCCTTTACCCGGCAGGAAATCGCCGACATGGCGGGAACCACTATCGAGACAGCCATCAGGGTAATGAGTCAACTAAGGGATAGAGGCATTATCAGTTCTGCTCGCGGCCAAACAATCATCCTTGATAAGACCAAGCTGAGATTGTTGAGCGAAGGCCATCCCCACGTTTAAGCCACGGCCAAAGACTCTCTTGACATTACTATTTAGTGCAGCCTTAGGTATTCCTTTCGGAGAATTACCAGCCTGTATGACTTAAATCATAGCCAATGAGCAGGATTTAGCTTTATTATGGTGTTGTGGTACCATACACAAGGCAGCTCCCAGCTATATTGCGGAGAAAAAGGAGGAGTAATAATGATGAAACCAAGAGAGATGAAGCCCGGGGTCTACTCAGTAGGAGTCATTGACTGGGACCGGCGGTTGTTCGATTCGCTGGTGCCACTACCTGATGGCACGAGTTATAACTCATATTTAATTAAGGGTAGTGAGAAAACAGCGCTTATTGACACCGTAGACCCTCCGATGGGAAACATGTTGATAAACCACCTGAGTGAACTCGGAGTTAAAAGTATAGATTATGTTATTGCCAACCATGCTGAACAGGACCATTCCGGTGCTATCCCCCAGGTACTGGGGAAATACCCTGAAGCAAAAGTGGTATGCACACCCAAGTGTAAAGGCATGCTCATTGACCTGCTTATGATTCCAGAGGAAAAGTTCATAACGGTCAACGATAAAGAGACCATTTCGTTGGGTGATAGAACCCTGGAGTTCATTCATGCCCCCTGGGTTCACTGGCCGGAGACAATGCTTACCTATCTGAAGGAAGATAAGATACTCTTCCCTTGTGATTTCTTCGGCTCCCACCTGGCCACAACCGACCTGTATGTCAGGGATGGAGGGCAGGTCTACGAAGCTGCCAAGAGATATTATGCGGAAATCATGATGCCCTTCCGAGCCTCTATCCAGAAGAACCTGGAGAAGGTAAAGGACTACGCGATTGACATTATTGCTCCCAGCCACGGCCCCATGCACGATAGTCCAGAGTTTATACTGAAGGCCTATCATAGCTGGGCATTTGACGAGCCAAAAAACATCGTGGTACTGCCCTACATTTCGATGCACGGCAGCACCCGCAAGATGGTGGAATACTTTGTCGGAGCTTTAGTCCAGAGGGGCGTGACGGTGAAACAGTTTGACCTTGCGGTAACCGATATCGGGAAACTGGCCATGGCGCTGGTGGATGCGGCCACAGTTGTTATCGGGACACCTACTGTTCTCGCCGGTCCGCACCCGAATGTTGCCTATGCTGCCATCCTGGCAAATGCCTTAAGACCCAACCTCAAATTTATCTCCATCATCGGTTCTTATAGTTGGGGAGGTAAGGCAGTTGAGCAACTGGCTGCGATGATTCCCAACCTGAAGGTAGAAATACTGGAACCGGTGTTGGGCAAGGGCTTCCCGAAGGAAGCTGATTTCAAGGCACTGGATAATCTGGCAACTACTATCGCCGAAAAACATAAAGGGCATAACTCTGTTTCATAACATTATTCTTTTGCAAAAGAATATTTTTTGTTGTATAATGCATCCGGTGGTTTTAGTCTAGGTTATCACATACTTTGTTAAATTACTCTGGATTTACTCGGAATTTACTCAAGCTCTGGGTGACCATAGAACTAGCCAACTAATTAAGAGAGGGGGTCAGCTATGAGTTTTGAGGACAAGTCAATCCAGTGTTCTGACTGTGGGGCTACTTTTACCTTCAGTGCTGAGGAACAAGAATTCTTCGCTTCGAAAGGCTATACCAACGATCCTAAGCGCTGTCCTTCTTGTCGTCAGGCAAGAAAGACGGAGCGTTATGGGGATAGTGACTATGGTGCCCGGCCGCGGCGCCAGATGTTTCCTGCAGTATGCGCTGAGTGTGGTAAAGACACCGAAGTACCGTTCGAGCCTCGTGAAGGTAGACCAGTCTACTGCAGTGAGTGCTACAGCAAAGCCAAACTAAGGGAATAAAGCTATTGTAACCTGAGGACATATGCAGGTTGGGGACACCCAGCCGGTGTATGTCCTTCGGGTGTGTTGGAGTGTTATGCCATTAGAAGTTTCGGTACGTGAAGGTGAGACCCAGGACTCCTTATTGAGGCGCTTTCAACGAATGGTGCAGATGGGTGGTATCCTTCGTGAGGCGAAAGCCCATCGTTATTTCCTCTCCAAGAGAGACACTGCCCGTCTGAAGGTAAAAAAGAACGCCAAGCGGAGAAGAACCGGCAGGTAAGGTAATACCAGGGCGAACCGGATGTTACTTCGTCCGGTGGGTTGTTTACCTGATGTGCCGATGGCAGCGGCTGATAGGGAAGATTTCAAAATCACTGTTATGTAAAGAGAAAAGGACACCGAAGAGGTGCCTTTTTTTTTGATTACACTTCAACCGGAGATCTTTTCTTCTTCTCTAAATCGGCGCCTCCGGTAGATGAGTATGAATATGCTTGCTGCAAGCACCACTATCGAGAGTATCTGTGCCTGGCTCAAACCGAAGGCAAAGTACACAGCGGCATCACGCAGGAAGCCGATACCGATGCGCCAGGCTGAGTACATAATGAAATAGACCAAGAACACCGAACCAGCCGGCTTGAGGCGACCCGTAAGCCTGAGTAGTACTACGAAGCAGACAAGGGCAAATACGATTTCGTAGGCCTGAGTGGGGTGGAGAGGTATGTTGAGCGGGGCATAGCTGTTAGGGTGGGTGTAGACCACGCTCCAAGGCAGCCAGGCCGCTGCCGGATTACCAAAGCAGCAGCCGTTTATCTGACAGCCCACCCTGCCGATAGCCTGGGCCAGTATAATCCCCGGCGCTATCAAGTCGGCAACGGAGAAAAAGTCCTGTACCCTTTCCTTGCCGCGGCTGCTGAAACGGAGATAGAGCCAGATACCCAGGACAGCGCCGATGACACCGCCGTATATCGCCAGCCCACCACCGCTGAAGACCTGCGCTGGGTACTCCACGTAGTATTGCCACTTCTCCAGGACATGGACTAACTTGGCGCCTGCTATTCCTGAGGCAATGCCGACCGGGGCTAACATAATATCCGGAGGGACGGTAAGTGCTTCCTTTATCCTCGATATCCGGTGGTACGCCCAGAGGACAACCACAACTACCGCCAGCGAGACAATGATGCCGTACCACCTGACTTCATGTGAGCCTATCGCGAAGGCTACCGGATCAACGCTTATGTTTATCATTCAGTTGGTATTCTTTCTTTGATGTGGTGACCCTATCCCCTAAGTTCCCTTCCCCACAAGATGACTATCGACCTGCTATCAACCCATCGAGTAATACCAGAGCAGCACGCTTGTCCAGTGGTTTATTATTGTTGCCGCACTTGGGGGACTGAATACAACTGGGGCAACCCTCGTGGCAGGGGCACTCCTTGATTACTCTTAGTGTAGTTTGCCATAGTTCCCTGGTTAAGTCAAAGCCCTTCTCGGCAATGCCGATACCACCGGGGTGAGCATCATAGATGAATATCTGGGCTCTGCCGGTATCAGGATGGAGAAGGGTAGAAACGCCGCCGATGTCATTGCGATCACAGAGAGCGAACAGGGGTAGAATACCAATCGCAGCGTGCTCAACGGCGTGCAGTCCACCGGCCAGGTCCAGCCCTTCTTCCTCCAACCGTGCCATGACCCCAGGGGGCAGGTCAAACCACAGCGCTACCGTGGCAAAGTGCTGCGGCGGCAGCTCGAGGGATTCCTCACCGATTACCTCCTCGGTGAACTGCGCCTTCCTTTTGAAGCCGACTACGGTGGTGGTAACCTCCACATCACCCAGGAATACCTTCACCTGTCCGTAGTTTCTATTGTGAATTGTCCTGGTAATGTGTAAATCGGTAATTTCTCTGGCCTGGGTGTAGTAGGTGGCGGTGGTTGGCTCGACATAGGCGGTGCGGCCGGAAAGGTCGAGCCTGGTCACCAGGTAGGACTCTCCCTGGTGGAGGTAGATGGCGCCGGGGTGTATCTGAAAGAAGGCTGCGCTTGACTCTACCGTCTCCAGTAGTAAGGCCGTTCTGGTGTCAATAATGGAAAAGCTCTCACCACTGGTGGAACGGATGTTGACCCCCTGGGCTGGATAGCTGATGGCCGGGGAGAGGTAACACCTACCCCTTCGCTCGCGGAGGAAACCACCTCTCTCCAGCACTTCTCTTTCCCGGCTTAAGGTGGTACCGAAAAACTGCTCATCACTTCTACTAAGCGGCAGCTCCCAGGCGGCGCACAGCAGGTGGGGCCCTAGAATATAGGGGTTAGCCGGATTGACCAGGGCATTCTCAAAGTTCTTCTCGAAGAAGTGGCTGGGGTGGTGCATCAGGTACTGGTCGAGGGGATTATTCAGGGCAATCAGAAAGCTTAGTGATTTGCTCTCTCCCCGCCCACTTCGTCCCGCCTGCTGCCAGGTGCTGGCGATGCTTCCAGGGTAGCCGGTAAGCACAGTAGCTTCCAGGTCGCCGATGTCTATTCCCAACTCGAGAGCATTGGTGGCGACCACGCCCAGCAGTTCGCCGCTGAAGAGCTCCTGCTCTATCCGGCGGCGGTCTTCGGGAAGGTAACCGGCGCGATACGGCTTGATTCTCTCACTCAGGCTGCGGCTGTTCTGGGCAAGCCGGCGCTGTGAGTAGACATAGATAAGCTCGGTAAGTCGGCGGGTGCGGGCAAAGATAAGGCTGCGGATATGCCGACTTACCAGGTTGGTAAACAGCTCGGTTGCTTCGCTGTTGGCGCTGCGCCGCATACTCTTTGCCTCATCTATTAAGGGAGGGTTCCAGAAAACGAAGTCCTTCTCACCATGCGACGAGCCGTCGCTGTCCACAAGGCTGAAGGGTACCCCGACCAGCCTCTCGATGTGCTCGGTAGGATTGGCTATCGTCGCCGAACAGCAGATGAACCGTGGGTCTGAGCCGTAGAGACGGCAGAGGCGGCGCAGGCGGCGCAGCACACAGGCTACCTGGGAACCGAAAACACCGCGGTAGTTGTGGGCTTCATCTATCACCACATAGCGAAGGTGCCGCAGCAGCTTTGCCCAATACCTGTGGTTGGGCAGGATACCGAGGTGGAGCATATCGGGATTGGTCAGTATTACCCTAGCCCTTTTCCTTATCTCGGCTCGCTCTGTCCGGGGGGTGTCACCATCAAAGGTATCCAATTCCTCCGGCTGGAGTAAATCGGGGCAGCACAGCTTGCGCAGGTTACGCAACTGGTCCTGGGCCAGCGCCTTGGTCGGAAAGAGATAGAGAGCGCGGCTGGCCCGTTCGGTTAGTATCTTCTCCAGCACGGGGATGTTATAGCACAGGGTCTTACCGCTGGCGCTCGAGGTCGACACCATAGTATTCTTGCCCTCCCGGGCATAGCCTATCGCCTCGGCCTGATGGGTATATAGCGGCAGCAGCCTGTTCTTACTGAGGCAATCATGAAGACGGCCGGGCAGGGGCTTGTCCGTTTCGGCATAACTTGCCCTACGAGCCGGGATATGCTCGATGTGGGCAATCTGGCCGCTATAGCCGGGCTGGGTGGTGAGATAGTTGAGAAAGGCAGCGGTATCCATTATCATTCCTTTACCAAAAGCAAAAAGAACTGAGCTAGCAGATGTGACTTCTATAAGACAGAGATGAGCTCAATCTCGTAGTCGAGTATCTCCACCTCGAAACGGCTCTCGGTAATAAAGTTCACCACCCGGGAAAGGACCTCGTTAGAGTGCTGTTTACTGTTGCTGACACAGCAGACTCCCAGGGTAATCATCTGCCACAGGTCATGGCTATCAACCTCGGCTATGGCGACGTTAAAGCGGTTACTCACCCGGCTGGTAATCGACTTCAATACATGCCGTTTACCCTTAAGGGAGCGGTTTTCCGGCAGGCGGAGACTAATCTTACATACACCGATATTCATAGCCCACTGGACCATACTAGCTTGAGTAGTCAAGTTCAGCTTAGCATATATTGCCGTCTCTATCCAGCTACTTCTGCAGTCTTAGCAGCAGAGTACGAGGCATGGCAATCCCTCTACGGTTAGCTCTCTCCCAACTCTATAATAATCCCACCGGGCCTGGTGTCGAAGATGCACCAACGCTTCCCATCCAGACTGCCGCCAGTCAATATCCGGCTCCCCTGTTCCTTGAACTTCGCCACCACCTCTTCCCAGTTCGGTACACTGTAGAACAGGTTATGCAACCCCTCACCCTTACTTTCCAGGAACTCGCTCCAGAGCGTCTTTCCCTCCAGCGGTTGGGTAAGCTGAAGTACTATCGGCCCCAGTGTGGCAAAGGCGAACTTTAGCTTAAACGGTTCGCCTACCATAAGCTCATCCTTGGTCGGGGCATACTCCATAGTCTCCCAGGGGCCAATGCCACATACCCGGGAGAGGAACTCCGTGGTTTTATCGATGTCTTTCACCACCACGGTAATATTTTCGAGGGGCGGTAGTTTTACAGTATCAATATCTTCTGGTATGTCAGGAACTCCTTATCCTTCTTTTATTTTTCTCCGTATTCGACGACAAGCCCTCCCGGACTGGTCTCGAAGTAGCACCAGCGTTTGCCGTTAATGGTACCGCCGGCTGCCATCCTGATTCCCGCCTGCTCCATTATTTGCACCATCTCATCCCAGTTCGGGATGGTGAAGGCAATATGGTGCAACCCTTCCCCTCTATTTTTGAGAAATTCACTCCATATTGAATTCCCCTCCAATGGCTGGATCAGTTCCAGTACCAGCGGCACTTGCTCGGCTAAGGCAAGCCTGAGCCGGAAAGGCTCACCGGTGATTAACTCGTCTTTGGTCGGTGCGTAGTCAATGACCTGCCAGGGACCCAGCCCCAAGACTCGGGAGAGAAACTCTTTAGTCTTATCCAGGTCTTCCACCACAACGCCAAGGTGACCGGGTGCGGGTAAGGCCATATTACTGCTGTCCGTAGCCAAATTAACACCTCCTTCCAGCAATCCCCTTTCGAGGATTTATTCCTTTCCTTTATACTCTGGAAAATATTTTAAGTCAATGCCTGGGTTAGTACCCTAATAAACTAGTGTTACCTCTATTCGTGCATGAAGAATAGAGGTAGAATTTACATAAACGCGCAGTTGTGCTATAATTTCTTCGTTTTTAGTAATAATGTAGTTTAGAGTGGGTGGTTCCTTGCTCTAAGGAAAAAGGGGGTATAACTTGTACAAAGAGAAGAAGGTAGAAATCATCGGTAACTACAAGCGCAGCGAGGCTGACACCGGTTCGACCGAGGTTCAAGTGGCGCTGCTAACACAGAGGATAAACGAGCTGACTAGGCATATGGCGGCCAACCGGCATGATTATCACTCACAGCGCGGCCTGCTTAAGCTGGTGGGACAAAGGAGAAGTCTGCTGGCTTACCTCAGCCGGGAGAACAAGGACCGCTACCGGAGCCTGATTTCACGGCTCGGCCTGCGTAAATAAGGATACAAAGAAGGATAGTGAATTGATGAACGCACAACTTTTTCAATGTGAAGTGGCGGGGAGGACATTCGGTATCGAGACAGGAAAGCTTGCCGGGCAGGCCGATGGCACCGTTACCGTCCGCTACGGGGACACCGTGGTGCTGGTTACCGTCTGTACTAGCAACGAGCCTCGAGAAGGAGTGGACTTTCTCCCGCTGACCATAGATTACGAAGAAAGGCTATATGCCGCCGGTAAGATTCCGGGCGGCTTCATCAGAAGGGAGGGGCGCCCCAGCCAGGAGGCAATCCTGGCCTGTCGGCTTACCGACCGTCCGCTGCGTCCGCTCCTACCTAAGGATTGGCGCCGGGACATTCAGGTAATCGTCACCGTCCTTTCCGCCGACCAGGAAAACGACCCCGATATCTTGGCTGTCATTGGCGGCTCGGCGGTATTGTCAATATCAGAGGTGCCATTTGCTGGCCCGGTTAGTGCTGTCCACATCGGCTATATCGATGATGAGATGGTATTAAACCCAACCCTGGCCCAGCTTGAGGAAAGCCGGCTTGACCTTGTTGTCGTCAGTACTAAGGAATCAATCGTCATGGTTGAGGCAGGAGCCAAAGAGGTCTCTGAAGATATTATTCTTCAGGCTATTGAGTTCGGCCATCAGGCTAACCAGCCTATCATCGAGCTTCAGGAGCAGCTCAAGCAGGCTTGTGGTAAGCCAAAACTGGAGATTCCCGCTGTTCCGACGGGCACTGAACTGGAGTCAGCAGTCTCGAAATCTATCGGTGATAGGCTTGACCCGGCCTTAACTGAGCCGGACAAGATTAAGCGGAACCAGATACTTGATAGGCTGAAGAAGGAGGTTACCGAACGTCTGGCAGAATCATTTCCAGAAAAGAATATCGCCTCCGCCTTTGGAGCACAAATCAAGGCTGAAATCAGGGCTAACATCCTTAATAAGGTACAGCGTATCAGTGGCCGTAGTCTGAGTGAGGTGCGTCCCTTGAACTGTGAACTGGGGATCTTACCTCGTACCCACGGCTCAGCGCTATTTAGCCGGGGGCAGACGCAGGTGCTGACCATCACTACTCTGGGTTCTACCAGGCAGGAGCAGCGGATTGACGGACTCGGTATCGAGGAGACGAAACGGTTCCTCCACCACTATAATTTCACTCCGTTCTCCGTTGGTGAAGTCAAGCGGATGGGTTCACCCGGGCGGCGTGAGATTGGACATGGTGCTCTGGCAGAACGAGCCCTTTTACCGATACTTCCTAAGAGTGAGGACTTCCCCTATACTATCCGCCTGGTATCAGAGGTCTTGAGCTCCAATGGCAGCACGTCTATGGCCAGCGTTTGCGCTTCGAGCATGTCCCTGATGGATGCCGGGATACCGATAACGAGGGCGGTAGCCGGGATAGCTATGGGTGTGGTTACTGACGGCAAAGAGAACTGCGCTATTTTAACCGATATTGAAGGCATCGAGGATGCTTGCGGCGATATGGACTTTAAGGTTGCTGGCACCGTCGAGGGTGTTACCGCTCTCCAGCTGGATATTAAGGTCAAGGGTATAAGCCTTGAAATCCTCAAGAGGGCACTGCATCAGGCCCGTGAGGCCCGTCTCTTTATCCTGGGCGTTATGCAGCAGACTATCAGTACCAGTAGGTCTGAAGTCAGTCCGTACGCACCCAGAGTCTACAAAATAAAGGTTGACACTGAAAAGATTGGCACTGTCATCGGCCCCAAGGGTAAGACAATCAGAGCAATTACTGATGAGACTAAGGTGACCATTGATATTGAGGATGATGGTACTGTGCTTATCGGCTCGGTGGATAAGGAATCAGCCCAGAAGGCTATCGAGATGATTGAGAATTTAACCAAGGATGTCGAGGTTGGTACCGTCTATACCGGTAAGGTAATGCGTCTGATGAACTTCGGTGCCTTTGTTGAGATCCTCCCCGGTAAAGAGGGGCTGGTCCATATCAGCGAACTGGCCGACTACCGCGTGGCTAATGTTGAGGATATAGTCAAGGTGGGTGATGAGATTACGGTCAAGGTAACTGAAATCGACCGTATGGGTAGAATAAATCTGTCACGACGGGCTGTGCTTGAAGATTCACCCCGGGCATCAGAGGGGGAATCAGGAGGAGCCAGGGCTACGGAAAGGCCACCCGTGAAACAGGATACGTTCCACAGGGACAGGCCCGGCGGTCCCGCCAGGCATACTCCTGACAGAAGGGGGTAGGTATGCGACCGGTCAGGGTAGTCGTTCAAGGCGCTTTGGGTAGAATGGGTAGGGAGGTGATCAGTGCCATCTGCCACCAGAACGGGATGCAGGTTGTTGGTGCTGTGGAACTGGAGGCTAAGGAGGATAACTTACCACTTCCTGACGGGTCCGGTAGCGCACCCCTTTCCTCTGACCTTGAGCGCATCCTTATTGATTGTCAGCCTGATGTGCTGGTAGATTTTACAATTGCTCAAGCTACTATGCCGGCGGTGCGCATAGCCACTGCCAAAGAGGTCAACCTGGTAATAGGAACCACCGGCTTGACCGAGGCTGAGCTTAATGAGATTGACCGGCTGTCACAGGCCCATCAGGTAGGGGCAGTGGTAGCACCCAATTTTGCCCTGGGAGCAGTGCTGATGACACACCTGGCTAAGATAGCCGCCAGGTACTTAGACTATGCCGAGATTATCGAGTTGCACCACCACCTAAAAGTTGATTCGCCTTCGGGAACTGCCCTGTCTACTGCTCAAGGGATGGCGGCGGCTAAAGGTAAGCCGTTTCTCTCGGCGGAGCAGAAGAATGTTTGCGCCAGCCGGGGGGAGCAAGTGGAGGGGATTACCATTCACAGCGTACGACTGCCCGGACTGCTGGCCCACCAGGAGGTAATCCTGGGCGGACCGGGGCAGACACTAAGCATACGGCACGATACAATCAGTAGAGAGTGTTTTATGCCCGGTGTTATACTGGCTGTAGAGAAAGTGGTCGGACACAAAGGGCTAATCTACGGTCTGGATACCCTGCTTGGCCTGGAGGAAAAGGCTTGAAGAAGTACAAGGTAGCTATTGTTGGCGCCACCGGGCTTGTCGGACAGGAGTTCATCAAGGTGCTGCAGCAGCGCAATTTCCCGATAGCATCGATTGAACTGCTCGCCTCCGACCGCTCCGCAGGCAAGAAATTGTATTTTGCCGGTGAGGAGATTGAGGTCAAGGAGACTACTGCCGAGTCCTTCCAAGGAATAGATATCGCTCTATTTTCGGCTGGCGCTGAAATCAGCCGCCACTTCTCACCGATAGCTGCCAAATCAGGAGCGGTAGTTGTCGACAATAGCTCCGCTTTTAGAATGGTGGCGGCGGTTCCCCTGGTAGTGCCTGAGGTTAATCCCGAGGATATCAAGCAGCATAACGGTATTATCGCCAACCCCAATTGCTCCACTATTCAGATGGTAGTGGCTCTGTATCCATTACACAAGGTTAACCCAATCAAGCGTATTATCGTCGATACCTACCAGGCAGTCTCGGGTACCGGTTCAGCCGCCATAGAAGAGCTGACAATGCAGGTCAAGCAGGTCTTGAACAGACAGGATGTTATTCCTCATGTTTACCCGCATCAGATAGCCTTTAATGTACTGCCTGAGATAGACGTATTTTTGGACAATGGCTACACCAAAGAAGAGTGGAAAATGGTGGAAGAGACAAGGAAGATAATGCATGCTAATGAGATAGCTATTTCGGCTACCTGTGTGCGGGTCCCGGTCTTTACCGGTCATAGTGAGGCAGTCTGTGTGGAGTTCTCTCATCCGATATCCCCCGATGATGCCGAGCGAATTCTTGCCCAGGCCCCGGGGGTTAAGATACTGAACGATTCTCCAATCAGTCTTTATCCTCAAGCCTGGCCGTCTGCTGGTACCGATGAGGTATTTGTCGGGCGTATCCGCCGGGATGCATCGCACCCCAGTAGTCTGGTTATGTGGATTGTTGCTGATAATCTGCGCAAGGGAGCAGCCTTAAACACCGTCCAGATTGCTGAGGAAATGATTCAGAGAGAATGGCTGCATCCAATGGAGGGTGAGAAATGAGAGAACCGGGAAGGCTGCTGACAGCAATGGTAACCCCCTTTAATCAGGAAGGGGAAGTTGATTATGAGCAAACCAAGAGGCTAGCCTTGGCCCTGCTTGACTCGGGGAGTGAAGGGCTGGTGGTGGTGGGCACGACCGGGGAGTCCCCCACCCTTATCCGAGATGAAGAACTACGCCTTTTTGCTGAGGTAAAGTCAGCTGTAGGTGAACGTGGGTTGGTTGTGGCTGGAACGGGGAGCAACAGCACTACTGAAGCCATGGAAGCGACCAAAGCGGCCGAGCGCGTCGGGGTCGATGCCTGTCTCCTGGTAGTCCCCTACTATAATAAACCTACTCAGGAGGGACTGTACCAGCACTTTAGGACAATTGCCGAGAGCACCAGCCTGCCCTGTATCCTGTATAATGTGCCATCACGTACCGTGGTCAGCCTATCTGCCGACACAATCATCCGGTTGAGTCGGATAGATAATATTATTGGCTTGAAAGAGGCCAGCGGCAACCTGGAACAGGTAGCACAGGTTATCAATGGTGTCCGGGATGATTTCCTGGTCTGGAGCGGCAACGATAGCGATACCCTGCCCATATTAGCCCTGGGCGGCTATGGCGTTATCAGCGTCGCCTCCCACCTGGTTGG
Source organism: uncultured Dehalococcoidales bacterium (assembly GCA_964649385.1). Classification (GTDB taxonomy): domain Bacteria; phylum Chloroflexota; class Dehalococcoidia; order Dehalococcoidales; family UBA5760; genus UBA5760. The sequence goes on from CAZYRA010000002.1 coordinate 22,674, forward strand.
CAATCAGATTAAGAAAATGATTGATAGCTTTATGATTGGTGACACCAGTATTGCGGCTGATATCCACCGCCGTCTGCTGCCTCTGATCAACGCCCTTTTTATTGTCGCCAACCCTGTTCCAACCAAGTATGCCCTTAACCATATCGGTTTCCCGGTCGGCAGTCCCCGGCTGCCCCTTGTCACACCTGATGAAAAGACAGCCACCGTTATCAGGAATACCCTGAAGGACTACCATATCGACCTGCCGATAAGCTAGAGCTGCCAAGTAACAACACATACACTACTTACTGCACCAAACCTGATACAGCAGGTAATCTAGAGAGCGATCCGGCTTTTCCCTGTTTCCTAGAATAATAGGGGTGCTTTATAAATAGTCTGCTCTCGCTCGGCGCCTACCGAGATAATATTTGCCGGGCAGACCGTAAGCTCTTCCAGCCTGGCGACGTATTGCTTGGCCTGCTCCGGTATCTGTTCGTAGTCACGGATGTGGCTGGTAGGAGATTGCCAGCCCGGCAACTCCTCGTAGACAGGCTGACACTTACCCAGAGCAGTTATGCTTGCCGGGAAGTAGTCAATTACCTCACCGTTCAGTCTATATCCGGTACATATCTTCAGTCGGGGCAGGGTATCAAGGACATCAAGACGAGTAATGGCAATACCGGTCAAGCTATTAACCCAAGCGCTGAAGCGGGTCGCTACGGCGTCAAACCAACCGCAGCGGCGTGGCCTACCGGTGGTAGTACCATACTCGTGGGCACGTTCTCGAATGGAATACCCGATCTCATCCTCTAGCTCGGTTGGCATTGGACCGCTGCCTACCCTGGTGCAATAAGCCTTAACGACGCCCAGTATGCTGTCAATCCGGTTAGGGCCGATACCACTGCCCAAACAACCGCCGCCGGACAGGGGTGAAGAAGAGGTGGTATAAGGATAGGTGCCGAAGTCGGGGTCAAGCAATGCCCCCTGGGCTCCCTCCAGCATGACCGGCTCATTCCTACCCAGTGCTTCCGCCAGCATTATCACTGTCTCCCGAATACGAGGAGCCAGCAGTTCCCCATACCGACAGTACTGGTCATAGATTTTGTCCACTGACAGAGGCTCGGCCCCGTAGATCTTGGTCAGGATAGTGTTCTTACTCTCCAGGATAAAGCGCAACCGCTCCAGCAGTGCCTCTTTCTCCAGGAGATCGCCGACCCTGATACCCAGTCTGGCTGTCTTGTCGGCAAAGGCGGGCCCGATACCCTTGCGTGTGGTCCCGATTGCCTTGCCTCCCCTTGATTCCTCTTCCAGACCATCAAGCAGGGTGTGATAGGGCATAATCAGGTGAGCCCGGTCGCTGATAAACACCCTGCCAGTGTCCACACCCCGCTGCTCAAGCTGGCTGATCTCATCAATGAGTACCTCCGGGTTAATTGCTACCCCATTGCCGATGATGCAGGTAACCCCGGGGTAGAAAATACCGGATGGGATAAGGTGCAGCCCGAACTCACCATGTTGGTTGATTACCGTATGCCCGGCATTATCACCACCGGAAAAACGTACCACTACTCTTGCTTTTTCAGCCAAAAGGTCGACTATCTTACCCTTCCCCTCATCTCCCCATTGTGCTCCAATAACAACAATAACCGACATTATTTCTCCTTCTAAGTTTAATCAATGGACGGTAGTCGCTTCAACCAAAACATGTGGAATCATCGCTAGGGACGACTAAACTATTGTAGTTATGTTAACCTTCCCCACGCTGATTTCTGGTTTGCTTTAGCACATAGAACATCCTCTGCCCTGCGGTAACAAAGCTCAAGGTTGCTATGATAGCCAGGGCGATTATTAAGGCGTTGTTGATAGAGCTCGCCAGGAGACCTACCGCCAGCACAATTACCCGTTCCGGTCTGGTGAACAATCCTATTTTGCACTCTATTCCTATTGCTTCCGCCTTTGCCCTAATGTAGCTTACTAGCGGTGAGCCGATTAAAGCAAGGCAGACAAGCAGTATCCCCAGTGTGGACCAGCTATCCGATAAGAGGTATAAAATCAGGATGCCTAGCAGCAGCACCGCCTCGGATACGCGGTCAAGGATAGAGTCAAGCACAGCACCGGATGATGTGACCCGGTTAGTGCGGCGCGCTAGTGCCCCATCCAGCATATCAAAGAAGCCAGCAACAAGCACCACGAAGCCAGCAACGAAAAGATGCCCGGTAGCAATTAGGACGGCGGCCCCCACGGCTATCGAAAAGCCTAACCAGCTTAAGTTATTAGGGGTAATACCTGTCCTCACCAGAAGCTGCACTGCTGGCTCGGTAAGGTGGTAGGCGGACTTACGAACTCCGGTTAGCTTTACCATTCAGGCTTCTTCTTTCCGCAAAAGGTCTGCTCAGTTTTTCCAGGATCATCTTCCTTAACGAGAAGGTCTCTCTATAGGCCGGCTTGTTGTTGAGCACTTCGACATAGTAATCCAATACCCTGCGGGCAACCTTCTTCCAATCATACTCCGCTGCTTTGCGTATCCCATTGGCCCCCATCTCTTGCCTCAATGACTCATCACTCATCAGAGAGATTAGTGCCTGGGCCAGTTTCCCATCATCTTTCGGCGGTACCAATATCCCCTCAACACCATCAGTTAGTATGCTGGCATAGCCGGCTATGTTTGAGGCGACTACCGGTTTGCCCACTGCCATTGACTCAAGCAGGACAATGCCAAAGCTTTCCCAACCGGTAGCTGGTGAACAGAAAATGTCAGCCGTCTTATAGTACCTGGGTAACTCATCATAGCTGGTAAAACCGGCAAAAACAACGTCCTTTAGGCCATTTTTATCGACCAGTCTCTCATACCTGCGGCGCAGCCTGGTCCCGGGCCCCACTATAATCAGCCGTGAGTTGGGAATCTCCTGTTTCACCCGCCGGTAGGCTTTAAGCAGATAGTCGGCTCCCTTCCGTTTTTCGAGACGACCGACAAACAGGATATTCAGCTTTCCATCACAGAACTCATCGATTGGTAATACATTAGGGTGAAAGTGCTCTACATCGACACCGTTAGGGATGATACTGTATTCTTCCGGGAAGTGCTTGTTGACAAACTCCGCAGCCGGTCTGGACACGGCGATTCTACCATCCAGCTTACTGAACCATCTTTTGAAAAACAGGTTGCCCAAGGGCTTGGCAATGTGATATCCCTTGCCATCAAAAGCATGAAAAGTACCCACATTGGCGGTACGGGACATACGGAGCACGGTAGTACACATCATTGGCATCAACGGCTCATGGAGGTGGATAATATCAAATTTCTCTTTATCAAGCATAGCGGTTATCGTTGTTGACAACATAGGTGATATGGCAATACGGGCAATAGAACCACTGAAGGGGATAGAGTGGGGCTTGCCGATTGGAATAAACCTGTCACCAAGGTCAGCGACAGCCTTGGAAGCCGGAGCAATAAACCTTACTTCGTGTCCCATCTCAGTAAGGCAGCGACCCAGCGAGCAGATATGGTTAACCACACCACCCGGGTGAGCGAAATCATAAGGTGAGACTAACGCTATCTTCATTTATGATTGGCCAACCCCTCCTCACCTTACTTGGGTTATCGCTAGGAAGAACTATCTTCCTGCCCGGTCTGTCCGGTCTGCCCAGCCTGCCCAGCCTGCCCAGCCTGCCGGCAACTGATAATATACTCTTCCACCATTCGGTGGGCTTCATCATCACTATATTGAGTGGGCGGTGATTTCATAAAGTAGGCAGAGGGAGCTGTCAAAGACCCCTTGAGCCCGCAGTCCAGGGCAAGCTTACAACACCTTATAGCGTCAATAATCACTCCTGCTGAATTAGGGCTATCCCATACCTCAAGTTTTAGCTCCAGGTCCAAGGGGACGTCACCAAAGGTCCGTCCCTCCATTTTGATATGGCAAAACTTGCGGTCAGTGAGCCAGGGGACATAATCGCTGGGGCCGACGTGAATGTCATCGGGGTCAAGCTGGTAGTCCAACTGTGAGGTGACCGCATTGGTTTTTGATATTTTCTTGGATTCGAGGCGCTCTCGCTCCAACATATTGAGAAAGTCGGTGTTGCCACCAAAGTTCAACTGATATGTCCGCTCCAGCTTAACACCACGGTCCCTAAAAAGACGGGTGAGGACACGGTGGACAATTGTTGCTCCAACCTGAGATTTTACATCATCGCCGATAACCGGAAGTCCCTTTTCCTCAAAACGCTTTTGCCAGTATTTCTCACGGGCGATAAAGACCGGGATACAATTAATGAGGCCGCAACCTGCCGCCAGCACCTGTTCAACATACCATTTGGTCGCTTCCTCACTGCCGACGGGTAGATAGTTAAGTACCACCTGGGTCTTTGTTTCTTTAAGAATGCCGACAATATCAGCGGTGGGACCAGGTGCCTTTTCTATTTTTCCGGCAAGATACTTACCCAGACCGTCATGGGTCATACCTCTCTGCACCTTAACCCCCGCCACCGGTACATCGGTAAACTTGAAGGTATTGTTCGGTGGAGCAAAGATTGCTTCTGCCAGGTCCTTGCCAACCTTTAACTTATTGATATCGAAGGCAGCCACAAAATTAATGTCGCTTATACGGTATCCCCCCAGGTTAACATGCATCAGCCCCGGCACAAGTTCGCTTTCTTTCGCCTTCTTGTAATAGTGGACGCCCTGTACCAAGGATGAAGCACAATTACCCACCCCTATTATCGCTACATTTATGTTCCCCACAGTTTAACCCCTCTCCTTTCTCATCATAAAAGGCCGCTTGCACAAAATAAGATGGTATGTCCGGATTAACGACTGGAATACCGCCTCACCACCTATTGTGTCTTTAGTACTATCAACTGGCATTATAGAGTAAGTTACGGCTTAACCCTGCCCGATTCTGAATACCTTAGTTCCACACTTAGGACATACCCCTCGTACCGCTGGTTTCCCATTCTTGAGGGTAACATGTTCATGGTCCTTCGCCTGTACCTTTGCTCTACATTTAAAACAATATGCTTCGTGCTGTTCTCCCACTTTTTTACCTCCCTCTAGATTAGTTGTACTGCCTCATACTACTACAACAATTATGTGCAGGATATTAAGATTTTCTGAATATACTCCTCTTGAACTAAGCAAAGACCTTTTCCGGTTGCCATTCATTTCTTTCCAGGTTGAAGCGTAACACGCCCAGGAAGCAGCCGTCAAGGGTATAAGCACGGCAATAGCCCTGATAAGGACTGCCTTCCTTACCGCTATAGTCATTACTCAAGGATACAGGACGCCCGTTTCTAATGAACTGGCTGACCTCATCATCAACGATAATGACACCCCAATCCAGAAGCACAGTATCTATGGGATAGACGAAGTGCTGCCAGTAGCCGTGGCGGCAGGCAGTCTCAAACTGGTCTAATGAAACTGCTTCCTTGATATCAAAGAGGCCACACCTTAAACGGGAGAGGTTTTTCAGGGTAGCTCCGCAACCCAGAGCTTGTCCTAAATCCTGGGCCAGTGAACGAATATAGGTGCCCTTGCCACATACTACTTCTACCGTGGCGACCGGTGATTGCCAGCTGGTAAGCTTAAGGCTGTAGACCATCACCGGTCTGCTTTTCCTTTCAACCTCAATGCCGGCTCGCGCCAATTGATAGAGCCGTCTACCCTGGTGCTTGACAGCGCTGTACATTGGCGGAGTCTGCTCTATTATGCCACAGAAAGAAGTAAGCTCCGACTCCAGACGTTCCCGGCTGACCTGAGAGGGGTCTTCCTGTCGGGTAATCCGACCGCTGGCGTCACCGGTATCAGTAACTACCCCCAATTCGATCTGAGCTCGATAAGCCTTAGTGGTATCTACCAAAAATTCGACAATCCGGGTTCCCTTGCCCAAACAGACCGGCAGGACTCCTGTAGCCTCCGGGTCAAGAGTGCCGGCATGTCCCACCCGCTTCTCTCCGATCAACCGCCTGATTTGGGCAACGACACCAAATGAGGTTATACCCCGGGGCTTATTGATATTTAGTATGCCGTCCACAATCAGTCTCTATGCTGCTCAGCAGCATTATCCCCGATAGCCTGGTTAATCAGCTTCAGGATGTTGTCCCCACGCTTGATGGAATCATCCCACCTGAAGCTTAGCTCGGGAATACGCCGCAGCTTTAGACGCCGCGACATCTCCTTACGCAGGAAACCCGAAGCAGCCACCAGTACACCCAGTATTTCTCGATTTTCTTCCTCACTACCGATATTACTGATAAATACCTTGGCATATTTCAGGTCAGGAGAAGTAGAGACCTCGGTCACCGCAATAAAGGCACCAATCCGAGGGTCTTTGACTTGATGCTGAAGCAGTTCACTGAGTTCACGACGGATGAGTTTATTCACTTGTTCAATACGATGCGTCACAATATTTCCCCGCTAGGGCCGTCACCGTCTAATTTCCGTCTTGAAGAATTCCAATATATCACCGACTTGAAATTTGTTGAAGTCCTTGATACTCACACCACACTCGTAGCCCGTGGCTACCTCTTTGACGTCATCCTTGAAGCGCCTGAGGCTGCTGACAGTAGACTCACATACCACTTTTTCCCCACGCCGCAATCTGACTGAAGCACCGCGGCTCAGTCTGCCCTCAGTAACATAGGCTCCAGCCGCTTTTTCTTTTCTACCGGCAGAAAAAACTTCCCGTACCTCAGCCCGTCCCTCAATGACCTCAACATAAGAAGGCTCCAGCATACCTTTAAGCGCGCTGCTGACATCATTTATCAAGTCGTAAATCACATCATAAGAACGGGTGCTTACCCCCTCTATCTCGGCCAGGCGACGTGCTCCCGATCCGGCACTGATACCAAAACCAATGATTATTCCCTTAGAGGCAGTGGCCAGCATAACATCACTTTCCGTAACATTACCGGCGCCGCTATGGATAACTCTAACCTGAACCTCTTCTGTTCCAAGCTCCTCCAAAGAACCCTTTATCGGTTCAATACTACCCTGAACATCAACCTTGAGGATGATATTAAGTTCCTTCACCCGTCCGGTGCTGATCTGGTCGTAGAGATTGCTGAGATTAACTGCCCTTGGCTCCTGCTGCTTCTCTTCTAGCCGTTTCTCTATCAATTTATGCGCCTGACTTTCATTGGACACCGCTTTCAGAGTATCGCCCACCTGGGGCACACTGCCTAGGCCCAGGATCTCTACCGGAGTAGCCGGCTCAGCCTTTCTCACCCGCTTGCCCATATCATTGAACATAGCCTTTACCCTGCCCCAGGTTGTGCCGCCCACTATGGTGTCACCAAGCCTTAATGTCCCGTTATTAATCAGTACCGTAGCCAGGGGTCCCTTGGTCTTGTCCATTTTGGCTTCAACAACTACCCCGAGTGCCGGCTGAGAAGGATCGGCTTTAAGCTCCTCCAGCTCAGCTATGAGCAAAAGGTTCTCCAGCAGTTCATGAATGCCTGTTTTCTCTTTTGCTGAAATGGGAACACAGATTGTAGCGCCCCCCCACTCCTCAACAACCAGACCGGCATCAGCCATCTTCTGCTTGGTCACCTCGATGTTGACACCAGGCTTATCAATCTTATTTAAAGCTACTATTACGGGGACACCGGCGGCTCGTGCATGGTCAATAGCCTCCAGTGTCTGCGGCATTACTCCATCATCAACGGCTACTACCAGGATAACGATGTCGGTCACCTGAGCACCCCGAGCTCGCATCGCCGTAAAAGCCTCGTGCCCTGGTGTATCCAGAAAGGTAACCTTTTGCCCGTTAACCTCTACCTGATAGGCGCCGATATGCTGGGTGATACCGCCGGCTTCAGCTTCCATTACATTGGTCTGTCGAATAGCGTCCAGGAGCCGGGTCTTGCCATGATTGACGTGTCCCATAATAGTAATTATGGGAGGGCGCGGTTTTAGACCCTTGAGTTCTTTACCCCGGAGCCCCTGCCCTTTCTTAGGCCTACTAATAGCACCGCCCGGCTTTCGGATTGCCTGGGGTTGCAGGCATGGCTGGTAACCAAGACCTGACGCTATAGCCGCCGCCACCTCATAGTTAACCACCTGGTTAATATTGGCCATAATGCCATTTCGCATTAGTTGTTTAATGATATCTATTTCACTAGTCTGCAGAAGGTCAGCCAGCTGCCGTACACTGAGGTTAGCTGGAATTTCAATCGGGTGCGACTCTGCTGATGGTGAGTCATTACTCTGCATTCCGCCAGCAGAACTTGGATTATCAGCCGAATTATTTACTCTTGCCATCGGTTTACTCCTCCAGAAGGTCTTTACTGTACTTCACAAGCCATTCCCGATTTTCTTTGGTAATAGTGGTCCGCAGAGTATAATCCAGCCGATTACCCCTTAACCCGGCTTCCCAACACCCAAGATTACGGCATAAATAAGCACCACGTCCCTGTCTCCTGCCGCTGGTATCAACCTCAACGGCTCCGCTGGAAACACAGACCAGTCGGGTTAACTCCCGCTTCGGTTTTATCTGACGGCAGGCCACACAGGTGCGTTGCGGTATACGCTGACTAATACTCTTCATCCTCTTCATCCTCTCCATCAACCTCTATGGTTCCCTGCATTCGGCGCAGTTTCTTAATTTTGATGCCATCCTCAGCGCTTTCCTTGCCTGAAACACCCTTCTTCTTTTTCTTCTTTGATTTGGCCCCAGGCTTAATCGGCTGCGGAATTATAATCTCTTCAGCAAATCTAATCTTGGCTTTCCCCGCGGCTACTTTTGGTTCGGAAGTGAGCGAAGGAACCTCAGCACCTATCGGTGCGAGCGGCTCACCAACTTCTTCTTCCCCTACCTCTTCGATATCTATCGAGACCGGCCCCTCAGCAGCCGGCATTTCACCAGCAAGCTCCTCACCAACTGCAGTTGCTTCTTCCGTATCGGCTGGTAGCGGCCTGGCTTTCGCTTCTGCCTCAGCATCTGAAGCACTCTTGATATCAATACGCCATCCAGTGAGTTTGGCAGCCAGCCTGACATTCTGTCCTTCCCTACCGATAGCTAATGAGAGCTGGCCGTCAGGGACAATTGCAGTGGCCACATCCTCACTTATCTCAACGCTTAGTACCTTAGCAGGGCTAAGGGCGCTAATAATAAAAGCAGGAGCATCTGGGCTCCACATTACGACGTCTACCTTTTCCCCATTTAGCTCATTAACAATGTTCTGTATCCTGATACCGCGCAGCCCAACGCAACAACCAACCGGATCAATACCCTCCTGGCGAGCCACCACCGCCACCTTACTCCGGAAGCTGGCTTCGCGTGCGACTGATATTAACTCAACTGCGCCGCTACCGATTTCCGGGACCTCCAGCTCAAAAAGCCTTCGCAACAAATTCGGGTGAGAACGTGATACTATTACCAGAGGTCCTCTATTTGTCTGGGCTACCTCCAGGAGATAGACCCTGATTCTCTGCCCAATCCGGTACCTCTCACTATGCATCTGCTCAATCGACGGCAGTACTGCCTCTGTCCTACCTAAATCAATGAAAACCTGCTTGGGCTCAATACGCCGCACCGCCCCGTTGATAATGTGCCCTTCCTTATCAGCGTATTCCTCAAATATGGCATTGTGCTCCGCTTCGTGAAGTCGCTGGAGGATAACCTGTTTGGCCGTTTGAGCGGCAATACGTCCGGCATTGTGAGGGGTATCCTCAACCTCGATAGTGTCTCCAATCTTAATATCCGGCTTAATCTCCATCGCCTCGTTCAGCGATATCTCGCAGCGGCGATCAGATGGCTGCTCGACTACAGTCTTCTCAGCCCACACCTGCACCGTGCCGGTACTGGGATTAATCTTGACCGAGACATTCTGGTTGGCAGTGAAGCTGTCCTTCTTATAGGCTGATACCAGGGCTGTCTCGACTGCCTTGATAACCACCTCCGGAGGCAAGTTCTTTTCAGCCGAGAGCTGCGTGATGGCGAGCACAAAGTCGCTTTTCATCTTTAGTTTAAGCCCCCCAATTTGTTATCCCCATAGAACAAAAAAGTGGGATTCAAACCCACTTCGCAACTCATTCTTCACCTGCCAGAATTATAACACGGTCATGTCTTGGGGCGCAATAACATACCTGTCTCCTTATATACAGTCCTCCGTTCCGCCGACGTACCGGGATGGGTTAATATCCAAGTAGGGATACTCGATTGGCTGTGCCTGGTCAAGGTTCTAGCCGGAGTACTTATCGAGCCTCTCCCTAAATTCCTGCAGGTTAAAATGGTACTCCTGAGTGCCATAGCACTCCACGGCAAAGGAGGCGCAGACACTTCCCATCACTGCGCACTGTTCGATGCCCCTGCCCTCGATCAGACCCTTGATTAATCCGGCCCGGTAGGCGTCGCCGGCACCGGTCGGGTCTAATACTTCCTTCGCTTTGGCAGCAGGGATGTCTATCTCGCGGTCGGGGGTGCAGACACGGGACCCCATTTCTCCCAGGGTGGTAATGATAATCTTGGTCTTATCCAGCAGTTTCTTTCTGTTAAGGCCGGTTTTATTAATAACCAGTTCCAGCTCATAGTCGTTGGAGATAAGTATCCTGGAGCCGTCTATACATCGGGTAAGCTCTTGTGCATTCCACATGGGTAGTGATTGACCGGGGTCAAAGATGTAGTCGATACATCTGGACTTACAAATCCGGGAGTAGCTTATCATATCCTCAAGATTGCCCGGGGCGATAATGACAATGCTCTCTTGCGGGTTGACCCTGTCAAAATTGAAGCAGGATGGGTATTTCATTGCCCCGGGATTGAAGCCGGTAATCTGGTTATCGGCCCGGTCGGTGGTGATGTAGGCGCTGGCGGTAAACTCCTCTTCAATAATCTTGATACTGTCGGAAGCGATATTCTTCCTCGCCAGTGATTCGAAGTACCTCTGGTAGTCGTGGCCGACGGTAGCCAGAATTACCGGTCTTTCCCCCAACAGAGAGAGGGCATAGCCAATGTTGCCCGCGGTACCGCCGAGCTTCTCGACCATACCGTTTACGGTAAAGGAAACATTCAAAACGTGTAACTTCTCAGGAAGGATGTGGTCGGAAAAGTACTCCGGGAAGTCCATAATCCTATCGTATGCTAAAGAACCGGAAACAATAATGCTCATTGATTTCTATTTTAATCTTCCCGACATACCTTTGCAACACTTAGCTTCCGGTTTATAGCGGGGCATTTTACTATTGACATCATCAGTGAAATAGACTATAACCTGTAAGACATACTCAAAAGGCTGCCGAAGATAACTGAGGATAGGTAGAAGATGAGTGGGGATGGGTTACGCGTTGGTGGGTTTGGGTAAGAAGTGCCTGCGCTTGCAGTTATCAGTCAAAAATAAAGGTACGGGGGTATAGAACAAGAAAATGGGAAGACTGGATGGTAAAGTTGCTATGATAACCGGAGGTGCTGCCGGTATCGGGAAAGGACACGTTGAGCTGTTTGCTCGGGAGGGGGCAAAGGTTGTCATCACGACCAGGAAGAAGGTGGATGTAGGAACAGCGCTGGCGGAGAGTATCAAAAAAGAGGGCGGCGAGGCTACTTTTATACAGCTTGATGTATCCGAGGAGAATAGATGGAAAGAGGTGCTCAACGAGGTCATCAAGAAATACGGGAAGCTGAACATTCTCGTTAATAACGCCGGCATTTCCCTGGCGAAAACAGTAGAGAATACCTCCCTTGATGAGTGGAACTTCATAATGAATATAAACGCAACCGGGGTTTTCCTGGGCTGTAAATATGCGATTGCGGCTATGAAGGATAACGGCGAGCCGTGCTCAATAGTAAATATCTCGTCTATTGATGCTATGGTGGGTGAGGCAGAGTTGCCTGCTTATTGTGCCTCCAAGGGAGCGGTAAGGGCGTTTACTAAGGCGATAGCGCTTTCCTGCGCTGAGGCCGGATACAATATTCGGGTCAATTCGGTACACCCCGGCTATATTCATACCGAGCTTACCGAGAAAGAGGCCCAGGACTCAGGAATGACGCCGGCGCAGTATTTTGAAAAGGTGGGGAAGATGCACCCGCTCGGGCGTATTGGTAAACCAATTGACATTGCTTATGCCAGCTTGTATCTTGCTTCCGACGAGTCTAATTGGGTTACCGGTTCGGAGTTTGTTGCCGACGGGGGTTACATATCA
>CAZYRA010000003.1:0-11311 GCA_964649385.1 uncultured Dehalococcoidales bacterium
TACTATAGCTTGGCACTGAGTCTGGGCTTATCATGTGTAGCATAGGTGGGAGGCTGTGAAATTGGGGCGCTAGCCTCGATGGAGCCATCATTGAAATACCACTCTTGATAAGTTTAGTCTCTAACCCTGGAGCAAGCCAGGGGACAGTGTCTGGTGGGTAGTTTGACTGGGGCGGTCGCCTCCTAAAAAGTAACGGAGGCGCCCAAAGGTCCCCTCAGAGTGGATGGAAACCACTCATAGAGTGCATTGGCATAAGGGGGCTTGACTGTGAGACCTACAAGTCGAGCAGGGACGAAAGTCGGGCAAAGTGATCCCACGGTACCGTGTGGAAGGGCCGTGGCTTAACGGATAAAAGCTACCCCGGGGATAACAGGCTTATCTTGCCCAAGAGTTCACATCGACGGCAAGGTTTGGCACCTCGATGTCGGCTCGTCGCATCCTGGGGCTGGAGAAGGTCCCAAGGGTTGGGCTGTTCGCCCATTAAAGCGGCACGCGAGCTGGGTTCAGACCGTCGTGAGACAGGTCGGTCTCTATCCGTCGTGGGCGTCCGGAGATTTGAGGGAATCTCTCTCTAGTACGAGAGGACCGAGAGGGACAGACCTATGGTGTGCCAGTTGTTCCGCCAGGGGCAGTGCTGGGTAGCCAAGTCTGGTTGGGATAAGCGCTGAAAGCATCTAAGTGCGAAGCCCATCCCAAGATTAGATCTCCCATCCCGGTGATTCGTCACCGGGAGTAAGACCGCAAGTAGACTACTTGTTTGATAGGCGGCGTGTGTAAGAGCAGTAATGTTTTTAGCTTAGCCGTACTAATGGTCGAGGGCTTGACCTGCTTCAGACTTGATATTAGTCAATTCAATCAAAACAAATGGGGCTCAGGTGTGGAATCTGGGCTCTTTATGTTTGACCAGGGTCCAGAGCAACCAATGACAAATAAGTGAGCCTGCTTGACAGTAGGTATGCATCTCAGCTTATAATAAGCTGACTTTGGTTTGGGTGGAGGTCGGATGTAATGCAGACCAATGTATCCGGGCTGCTTAAATCATCCATTGGGGCGACACGGAATTACAGGGTAAGTGATACCGTTGATATCTCCGGTAGCGACAGCTTGGTTCAGGGTGATGTTTCGCTGGTACGCACCAACCGGGGTATCCTGGTTAAGGCGACGCTGCATACCGGGGTTGAAGTTAGCTGCGGTCGCTGCTTGAGTTTGTTTCGTGTTCCGCTAACACTGGAAATTGAAGAGGAGTATTTCCCCGTTATCAGTATAGATAGCGGCAGCATGGTGTCTCTACCCGATGAACCGGGGTGTTTTACTATTGATGAACAGCATATTCTTGACCTGACCGAAGCGGTGCGCCAATATGCCCTGCTGGCTATTCCGATGAAGCCGCTCTGTCGTGAGAATTGCGCCGGGTTATGTCCGACCTGCGGTCATGACCTAAATCAGGGACCCTGTAATTGTTCATCTCAGGAGATAGACACCCGCTGGTCTAGACTGAGCAAGTTACTCTCAGCCAGTGATGGCTCGGTAGCCAAAAAGAAAGGAACGGAGTAAACTATGGGAGCTTTACCAAAACGGAAATATGCCAAGGCACGTCAGGGTAAAAGGCGTAATCATCTCAGGCTGCTAGCTGTACCTCAATTAGGTTCTTGTTCTCAATGCAACAGTCCCAAGCTGCCTCACCATGTTTGCCCTACCTGCGGTACCTACGACGGCAGGGAAGTCATTGAGATCAAAAGCCCGCAAAAGAAAACTAGCTAAGGGGGAACTATTCTATGCTTAAAACCGACATTTGTGACCTCTTTGGTATCGAGTACCCAATTATTCAGGGGGGAATGGCCCATCTGGCTACAGCCGAGCTTGCTGCAGCCGTCTCAAATGCTGGCGGGCTGGGTATTATCGGCGGCGGCGCTCCAGAACCGGAGTGGGTCAGGGAACAGATACGCCTGACCAAGCAGAAAACGGGTAAACCATTCGGAGCAAATATCGTCCTGGTAGCCCCCAAAGTGGAAGAGATTATCGCGGTGATTCTGGAAGAGAAGGTGGCGGTAGTAACTGTCGGCGCCGGTAACCCCGGACCCTATATCTCCAGATTCAAGGAAGCCGGGATAATGGTAATGCCGGTAGTGGCCAGTGTTGCCCTGGCCAGGCGGCTGCAACGAGCCGGCGCCGACGCCTTCGTGGCGGAAGGGATGGAATCGGGAGGAGAGGTAGGACAGATAACCACGATGGCTTTGGTGCCTCAGGTAGTTGACGCGGTCAAGGTACCGGTAGTAGCGGCTGGAGGGTTTGCTGATGGACGAGGCCTGGCAGCTGCTCTAGCACTTGGTGCTCAGGGTATTCAGATGGGGACCCGCTTTATCTGCAGCGAGGAATGCATCGCTCACCCCGATTGTAAAAAGGCAATCATAGATGCCAGCGACCGCTCCACAGTACTTTCCGGCCAGAGTACCGGTTACCCCTTACGTGCTCTGGAGAATAAGTTTACGCGGGAGTTTATCGACAAGGAGAGCACCGATATTCCGATAGAAGAGCTGTTTCGGCTCGGTACCGGCAAGATTCGACAGGGTATGATTGACGGTGATGTTGAGGGAGGCACACTCCTGGCAGGGCAGATTGCCGGTATGATAAAGGAAATCAAGCCAGTCAAGGCTATCATCGAAGAAATAGCAGCTGAGGCCGAGGCGATAATCACCCAGCTCAATAATCATGCGAAGGGCGGTTAAACTCAAGATTATGAAGGTAGCCCATGTCTTCCCGGGACAGGGTTCTCAGAAGGTGGGTATGGGACGTGACCTCTACGACAATTTCCCTTCCGCCAAGGCAGCCTTCGAGCAGGCTGATGATACCTTGGGGTTTCCTCTGTCGCGACTGTGTTTCGAGGGTCCCGAGGAAGAGCTTCGCTCAACGATAAATGCTCAACCGGCACTACTGACAACCAGCTATGCCTGCCTACAGGCTGTCCGGGACATGAGCAGCAACGGGCTACAGCCGGCAGCATTTGTTACCGGGCACAGTCTAGGCGAGTATACCGCACTGGCGGCCGCCGGAGTGCTCGATTTCGCCACCGCCGTCTATCTGGCTCGAGAGAGGGGGCGGCTGATGTATCAAGCCGGACTACTTCAACCTGGAGGTATGGTAGCGGTAATCGGGCTTGACGAAGCATCACTGGCAGAAGTGTGTGGTGAGACGGGTACCTGGCTGGCTAACATTAACTGTCCGAACCAGCTGGTCATCAGCGGGGCGAAGGAAAACCTGACCAAAGCTGCGGAGTTAGCCAAAGCCAGAGGAGCCAGGCGCGCTATTCCCCTACCCGTAAGCGGTGCCTTTCATACACCACTGATGCAGCAGGCGGCCCAGGGCATGTCCGAAATCATGGCTACTATCTCTTTCCGTGAGCCGATTATTCCTATTGTGGCCAATACTACGGCTGAGCCAATGACTACTGCCGGACAGATAAAGGCAGAGCTTCTCAGACAGCTATGTAATGGTGTTCAGTGGCAACGCTCCATCGAGTACCTGATAGCCAGTGGTGTCTCCACTTTTATTGAGATAGGTCCGGGAGAGGTGCTCAGCGGTCTAATTAAGAGAATAAATAGTGATGCCAAAACTATCAATATAGGTGATGCACAGGCTGTTAATAGCCTTGCTGACTGAATAGACTTTAGCTCATTCATCTTATTACCAGCTGCAGGAGCCGCCGCAGTATCAGTTTAGGCTAGGGGGTAGTTTATGTCGGGGGCACGGCGAAAAGCGAGAATGCTGGCTCTCCAGGCACTTTATGAAGCTGATTCTGTAGGACATGAAGCAGAACAGGCGATAACTCATCTTCTAGACAACGCGGGACTGGGTGAGGACAATAGCGCCTTCGCCTGTCAACTAGTCAGCGGCGTCATCCACAACAAGGAAGAAATTGACCGTAATATCCAACACTTTGCCCCCGCCTGGCCGCTTGAACAAATACCCGCGGTTGATAGGAATATCCTGAGGGTGGCGATATTCGAGATTCTATTCGACGACAAGGTACCAATTAAGGTAGCGGCAAATGAGGCAGTTGAGCTAGCCAAGAAATTCGGCAGTGATAGCTCACCCAGGTTTATCAACGGAGTCCTAGGCTCAGTCAGTGCTCTAAACAACAGATAACAAACACTCTGACCTAGCACCCGACGTCAACAGTACCCCGCAGATTCACACAAGCTTGACCAAGCTAGCCCGATGCCATCAGTGCTTAAAGTGACCTACCATCCAGTACCTTTATCTGCCGATCCAGCAGGGCATCATCAACCTGCATCTTCTTGACCTTCTCATAGACCTTACGGAAGTGAAAACCCTGGGCAGCCAGAGTTATCGATAGGCCAAGAAACCGCGGATGTTTGAGCAGTGTGGAAAAGACCAGCCTCCAGTAGTGCATCCTGGCTCTGTCCTTAATACCCAGGACTAGAGCAGATTTGACTAGCCCCGTTATGTGGTGAACCTTGAGTTTAGATCTGGAGCTTATTTCCCTATTAGGCTGATACTCTTTGAAGAAGGTTTGAATCCGCTCATAATACTGCTTGGGAGAGTAGATTGTATGCAAGATTTGCTTGTAGCCATCAACGAGCACATCAAGCTTCATTTTCGGTATGAAGTTGGTGGTACCATCGGTGTTATCACCGGTACCTTCCGGCAGTATACGGTTTTCTTTCTTCATGCGATGCCACAGTTTCGTCTCGGGAGGGGCCATGAGCAAGCCAACCATAGCAGTAACGATACCGCTCTTTTGAATGAAATTAATCTGGCTCTTGAAGATTGAAACCGGATCACTATCAAAACCGACAATAAAGCCGCCCATTACTTCAAAACCATAGTTCTGCAACTTTTTCACCGAGGCTACCAAGTCACGGTTCTTGTTAGTGAGCTTGTGACACTCGGTGAGGCTCTCTTCATTAGGGCTTTCGATACCGACAAATACCCGGGTAAAGCCGACATCAGACATTAACTGCATCAACTCTTCGTCATCGGCCATGTTGATAGATGCCTCAGTGATGAACCTGAAGGGATACCCTTTCTCCTTCTGCCACTCACTAATAGCTGGTAGGATATCCGCCTTCAGCTTTCTCTTGTTACCGATGAAGTTATCATCAACAATAAAAACGGTACTACGGTAGCCCTGACTATATATTGCTTCCAGTTCCGCCAGTATCTGAGCTTTGGTCTTGGTGCGCGGCTTATGCCCGTCCATAACGACGATATCACAGAACTCACAGTCGAACGGACAGCCGCGGGAGTACTGGACAGTAACCTGAGCATATTTCTTCATGTCAACCAGTGAGAACAGAGGGATGGGAGTCTTGCATACATCAGCCCTCTCGTCAGACCTGTAGATATGCTGGGGACAACCCTTCTCCAAATCTTTCAGGAAGGGTGGCAGGGTAACTTCAGCCTCATTGAGTATGATATGATCGATACCACTGAAATCGAACAGCCCGCACCCGGTGGTGTAGAGGGGACCACCGGCAACGACCTTGGTATCAAGCCTCTTGCAACGGTTAACGACCTCCTGGGCAGAGTTCTGCTGTACCACCATAGCACTGATAAAGACATAGTCAGCCCACCCGACATCTTTATCGGTCAGTTTGGTTACATTCATATCGACAAATCTTTTCTCCCAATCGCCAGGGAGCATGGCTGCTACAGTCAATGGTCCCAAAGGGGTATTTAATGCCTTTCTCGGGCTGAACTTCAAAGCGTACTTAAAGCTCCAGAAAGTATCTGGATACTTTGGATAAACCAAAAGTATTTTCAAATTGCTGCTCCTTTTTCAGTTGAACTTTCGGGGATTCAACTTATCAGCATAAGCGCTTCTAACGTAAAAGTCAAATATTATGTCCCGTCATACTCTTGGAAAACCTCCCACCCCTCCACAATCAACAGAGAGCCCTATGATCGGCAGAGATTCTGTTACGGAAAGACCGACTAAAACGGTGAGGCAGCACTGTTTCCAGGGATAACCCAGTGAACGGGTTAAACTCTTTGCTATCTTGTCGGTTTCATACTGCCCATAATAGCGATATCTACATTCTTCCCGCAGTGAGGACAGGTTACATTAAGAATTAGCGGCTGATTCATTACGCGTTCCGCAACTGCACTAACCACTGAGTCAATATTATCCAAACGCTGGTCTATCATATCAAGCTGCCGCTCAATATCTTTGGCATCCAGCACCTTTTCCTGACCCAGTACCTTGGGCTTATTCTTCTCCGCCAAAGTCCCCTCCAATTAAACATAATCAGGTTAATTATAGGTAACAAGCAATGCTGTGTCAAAACCCTTCGCCTAATAGAAATAGTTATGCCACTAGGATGTAGTGTTGACAGTCGGAGTAAATGAACTATAATAAGTAGGTCTACCCTATCCAGTCTCCAGATACTAACGGGACGGGCTCGTGGTACGGAGCCCCCTATCGGGATAGTGAGGTTATGAAGGTTGTTATCGCCCCCCAGGGCTTTAAGGGAAATCTTACCGCTCTAGAGGTATCGCAGGCAATTAGTAGGGGGGTTAGACACGTAATTCCCGATGCGGTAACCGCTATTGTGCCGATGGCGGACGGTGGAGAGGGGACAATGCAGGCCCTGGTTGATGCCATCGGGGGAGACATCATATCAGTAGAGGTAACTGACCCGATTGGAGAGCGCATCACGGCTCACTGGGCCCTGTTAAGTGATGGGGTAACTGCCGTTATCGAGATGGCAGCGGCTTCCGGTCTTGACCTAGTCCCCCCAGAGAAACGCAATCCACTACTAACCACCACCTACGGCACCGGAGAATTGATCCGCGACGCACTTGGCAAAGGCTGCCGGAAATTCATCATCGGTATTGGCGGGAGCGCTACCAATGATGGCGGTGCCGGAATGGCCCAAGCTCTGGGCATCAACCTGCTCAACGCTAAAGGGAAAGCCATCGCCCCGGGAGGAGTAGCACTGATTGACCTGGAATCCATTGATATAACAACTACCGACCCCCGCCTGACTGACTGTGATATCCTCCTAGCCTGTGATGTTACTAACCCCCTCTGCGGTCCTGAGGGAGCCTCTTTTATCTACGGCCCGCAAAAGGGAGCTACTCCGGAAATGGCGGCACAACTTGACACAGCGTTATCCCACTATGCCGATGTTATCAAACAAAAACTCGATATCGACATCAGGGATGTTCCTGGAGCCGGGGCCGCCGGCGGTCTGGGCGCCGGGTTAATCACCTTTCTCAAGGCCAGAGTGCTCCCCGGTATAGATATCGTTATTCAAGCGACCAACCTTGTTGAGCAAATGAAAGGTGCTACCCTGGTCTTTACCGGGGAGGGCAGAATCGATAGCCAAACCGCCTGTGGCAAGACAGCGGCGGGGGTCGCCCGAAAGGCCAAGGACTTCGGATTACCTGTCATTGCTATCACTGGTGAAATAGGCAATGGCTACCCGGCAGTCTATAAAGAGGGGATTGACACAGTCTTCAGTATCGCCCCCGGGCCTATCAGCCTCAGTCAGTCTGCCGAAATGGCGGAGAGGCTAATTGCTGATGTTGCCGAACGTGCCATACGGCTATTTATCTGCGGAATGCAACGAGCTACCGATGAGGAAAAGGACTGAATAATTCCAGTAGACGTGCCTCAGCCCAGGCTCAGGCTATTGATTCAAGCCTTACGACTACATCATTTATAGTCTCTTCAGCCGCGGAAGTCCCGGCAGTTATACCTACACGGTACTGACCTTTAAACCAGGAAGGGTCAATCTCAGCAGCCGTCTCAATTAGATAAGCCTTGGTAACTCTGGAACATAACCGGGCAAGACGGTTGGTATTAGCACTGTTATGACCGCCGATGACAAGCATCAAGTCCACTCTGGCAGCTAGCTCAAGAGCGGATGCCTGCCGTCCCCTAATCTCATGGCAGATAGTATCAATGACGCGCAACTCGGAGTCTCTAGTAAAGGTAAGGTCAACGAGCTTCTTAACAAAGTCGGTAAAATGGGCTGGGATCTGGGTCGTCTGAGATAGCACACCCAACCGGCGTGGCAAAGGTTTAATCCCGTAAACAAACCTCTCATCCAGGGTAGCTACCCCCCTACCTTTAGCCCATCCGAGAACCCCCTCAACCTCCGGGTGATTGGCATCGCCATATATCACAACCCAGAAGCCAGCTTGGGCTAACCTCCGCGCTGCAAGCTGAGCCCGGTGAACAAAGGGACAGGTAGTACTAATTATGTCAATATGACGAGCCCGAAGCTTCTCCTCTATCTCAGGACTTATTCCATGGGCACTGGTAACTACGATATCCCCCTTGATATCATCCACTCCCCTAGCTATCCCGACTCCGATACCGGCCAGTTTTTGCAGTACCGGCTGGTTATGCACAATAGCCCCCAATGTTTCCACGGTACCACGCTCACGGGCACTCTCCTCAACAATATCAATAGCCCGTCTAACCCCGAAACAGAACCCTATTCCGCTGTCTTTTTCAATCTTCAGCCTCATTTGAGTCTACCCTACCAGTGTAATGCTCCTGATACCAGAGCGGCAGAAGTTTAGCAATATGCTCCATAATATCACCAGCCAGATCAATAAGCTGTTTCCGGCTCAATTTGCCATCAACATGTTTTAGATAGAAAGGACACCCGGTACCGCCCAGTTCACCATTTTTCGGCCATTCCCCGGAGAGCCAGTGAGTAAGCGGCAAGGGTCTTATTATCAAACAGCACAAACACCACCTCTTCAAGAGCGGCAGGGCTCCGGTGCAAAAAGGCGGCGACAGTACCGACAGCCACCTTAGCAGCCTGGCCAACCGGATAGCCATAAACCCCGGTGCTTATTGAGGGAAAGGAGATACTGCTTAGCTTGTTCTCCACAGCCAGCCGTAAACTCTCCTGATAGGCACTGGCCAATAGCTCCGATTCCCCATTATCACCGCCACGCCAGACAGGACCAACGGTGTGGATCACATACCTTGCCTTAAGATTACCACCAGTGGTAATTACCGCCTTACCAGTTGGTAGCCGTCCCTGGCGAGATACAACCTCTTTACACTCTTCCAAAATAGCGGGGCCGCCGGCCCTATGGATAGCTCCATCAACACCACCACCACCCATCAAACTGGAATTGGCGGCATTGACGATGGCATCAGTGTCCTGCTTGGTAATGTCCCCCTGGATCATACACAGCTTGGCACTACCGACAGTAACTTCCGTAACCCGACTCTCCATATTTCCACTCCCTAACTTTTTCTATTCTACCACATCAGCGACCATTCTCCCGACAAGCATATCTTGTGAGGAAAATCTATTGACAAACCAGGGTACCTATGCTACACTCACACAACGCTAGCTTCCGTAGGGAAGGTAGGAATTTCTTTTCGTTTTAGCAAAAGCAGGGGGGAGATGTTCTATGGCTTTACTCGAAGTGAGAGGGTTAAGTAAATACTTCGGTGGACTGGCGGCAATAAGTGATCTAGACCTTACCGTAGATGAGGGGGAAATCAGGGGGTTCATCGGTCCCAACGGCGCCGGAAAGACAACCTTCTTTAACGTCATCAGCGGGGTGTATCGACCAACCAAGGGAAGTATAATATACCAGGGTGATGACATATCTCATCTCTCGCCGAGCCAGATAGCGGCCAAGGGCTTGGTACGAACCTTCCAACGAACCGCCCTTTTTCATGACTTTACCGTGCTAAAGAATGTTGTTATTGCGCGCCACCTGCGTGCCAAGGAAAACATTTTCGGGGCAATAGCCGGTACCGTCAGACAGATGGAAAAGGAGAATGAAGAAAAGGCCCTCGAGATAGTTGAGTTTTTGGAGCTAGGTCCTCTCAAGGACGAACTGGCGCTAAACCTTCCCCACGGCCATCAAAGGGCGTTAGGGGTCGCCATCGCTTTGGCTACAGAGCCAAAGTTATTGATGCTGGACGAACCGTTAACCGGCATGAACCCGGTAGAAAAAGAACATATGATAGCCCTGATTAGAAAGTTGCATGACAGAGGGATTACCATCTTAATGGTAGAGCATGATATGAAGTCAGTGATGGGACTCTGCATGTATATAAGCGTACTCGATTTCGGCAAGCTTCTTGCCGAAGGTCCGCCCGAAGAGATACTAGCGAACCCGAATGTTATCGAGGCTTACCTAGGAGGTGAAGAAGTTGCTGCTTAACCTAAAGGACATTACCGTTTGCTATCACAAGGTATCTGCCATCAGAAATATCGATATGGAGGTCGATGAAGGCACTATCGTCACTCTTATCGGTGCCAATGGGGCAGGTAAAAGCACCACTCTAAGAGCTATCTCCGGATTAAACCACCCCACCACCGGGGAAATCTGGTTTCAGGACAAGAGAATAGATAAGCTACCGCCGGAAAAAATCAACAAGGTGGGGATTGCTCAAGTTCCCGAAGGGAGAAGGGTTTTCCCCCAAATGACGGTCAAGGAAAACCTGCTGATAGGCGCTTTCCTAAGGAACGATAAGGCTGGGATAGAGAGGGACATGAAGACGGTTTTCCGCCACTTTCCAGTTCTAAAGGAACGGCAAAAGCAGGCTGGTGGCACCCTGAGCGGCGGTGAACAGCAGATGTTAGCTATGGGGCGCGCCCTGATGTCCAATCCCAAGTTAATTCTCATGGATGAGCCATCGCTGGGCCTGTCGCCTATCATGTGCCAGGAAATCGCCAAAATCATAAAGGACATTCATGCCGAGGGTAGGACCATCGTTCTGGTAGAACAGAATGCCCGGCTCGCACTGGCTCTGGCGGGAAAGGGGTATGTACTAGAGACAGGTAACATCGTCCTAGAGGGCCCCGCCAAAGACCTACGGGAAAACCCAGATGTGAAGAAAGCCTATCTAGGCGGCTAACGGCTAAACAGCTATCGTTGCTGCTAGCCGGTAATCCAAGAGGTCAAAAAGAAGTAAAGAAGTAACCCGGGTAGCGATCGCTACCCGGGTTGTTGTTTTCAGAAAACTTTAGCAGCAGCCAGCTCTCAACCTGAAGCCTTTACGATGAGCCTGACACCGCTTCTTCTCCGCTACGTTTCTTAAACAGCCGCTTGAACTTGGGACCCAAGCTCTCCAATCCACCAGGCAGAAAGATTAAGAACAGTATCAGGTATTCGTGCCACCCACCACCACCCAGATAACAAGATAAAGCACGCTGACTATGGCGAACGCCCTCGGGCCTACAGCGCCGATGTGGTGCACCAAGAGGAAGAATAAAACAACAACCCGAGTAATAACAACTTACTCGGGTTGTTGTTTTCAGAAAACTTTAGCAGCAGCCAGCTCTCAACCTGAAGCCTT
>CAZYRA010000003.1:11411-33434 GCA_964649385.1 uncultured Dehalococcoidales bacterium
CGGGTTGTTGTTTTCAGAAAACTTTAGCAGCAGCCAGCTCTCAACCTGAAGCCTTTACGATGAGCCTGACACCGCTTCTTCTCCGCTACGTTTCTTAAACAGCCGCTTGAACTTGGGACCCAAGCTCTCCAATCCACCAGGCAGAAAGATTAAGAACAGTATCAGGATAGAGCCAAATATAGCCGGCCTTAGTTCCAACAGCGGCCGTGACGCTTCGAAAACGGTTTGCATCACAACTACCCCCAGTATGGGCCCCCAGAAAGTATTCGAACCGCCCACAATCACCCAAATAACGAGATAAACCATACTGATTATGTCAAACACCCTCGGGTCTACAGCACCGATGCGATGCACCAAGAGGGCACCGGCAACACCGGCAAAAAAGGCACCGGTCACAGCAGCAAGAAGCCTCTGCCTGGGAACATTGATACCCACGGTTTCCGCCAGCAGGGGGTCAATAGAAATAGACTTCCAAGCATCGCCAATACGCGACTTGTCAATCCGGTACATAAGGAACAGCATGGCGAGCATTATCCCCATCGCCATGAAGTAGTAGGGGACAGGCCTGCTGAAGTCTATCGTTCCCACCACCGGCGGATAGGGAATACCTATTATTCCTCGAGGACCCCCGAAGGGGTTGTGAACCTTTACCCAGATCAACCTTACAAATTCCCCCAGGGCATAGGAAGCGATAAAGAAGCCGAACCCCTTGGTTCTCAGCAGGGGCTGCCAGATTGCCACGGCGACAAGGCTTGCCATCACCCCACCCATGGGAATACTTACCCAAACCGGCATACCGAGATACTTGGCAAACAAACCACTGGCGTAGGCGCCAACCCCGAATAGAACATAGTGGCAAAGCGACCAGTCGTGAGTAGTACTAACCAAGCGGTAGCTTTGAGCCAGTATAATATAGGTAAAGAATAGAATAATCACCTCAACCCGATATCTGCCGACGAAGAATGGTAAAATGCACAACACTACGATTAGTGGTATCAGCCACCCCATTTTTCTTACGTTAAAATTATACTGCAACACGGCCTAACATCCCCTGCGGTCTTATTATTAGCACAGCCGCCATAATAGCAACAACAACCATATTGGCGGTAACGGCATCGAATATAGTGGTAATGAAGGTGTGGGTGAAACCGTATAGAACGGCAGCAAGAACAGCGCCCTCAACGCTTCCCATTCCCCCTACAATTACCACGATGAAGGCAGGCAGAATAACCGAGTGTCCCAGCACTGGGGTCACGGCATATATTGTTGACATCAGCCCACCGGCAAGGCCGGCAAGAGCACCGGCGATGCCCATCGCCAGCGCCGTTATCTTATTGATGCTGATCCCCTGTAAGGAGGCCGCCTCGGAGTCCTGAGCCACAGCACGTAATGCTCGCCCCAGCCTGAAGCGGTGCATAAAGAAGATAAGCCCTCCTATCCCGGCAATGGCAAAGGGTATTATCAATATTCTGGCGAAGTCAACAGAAGCACCCGCAAAGTCAAACGGAACCATATAAGGCTTGGGGATATACCGCATCAACCCCCACCCATATTGCCACCCAACGAAAACCTGGATAATAAAGGCCACCCCCGCAGCCGCCATAAAACCAGCCAGCACATTTCCCCGCGTCGGCCGGAAAATACCTCGCTCAACCACCAAGCCAAGGACACAAACTACCCCAGCCCCAGCGGCTATTGCTGCCCAGTACGGCACATCACCCAAGGCATACAGAGCGTACACCGTATAGGCACCTGCCATAAAGAACTCGCCGTGAGCATAGTTTGCCATCTGCATCACGCCGAAGGCCAAGGACAACCCCACCGCTATCATAGCATACATACAGCTTACTGCCCCGGCATTGGCTGCCGTCTGCAAAGCAGTTGAAAAATCCATATCTTATCTTTAGCCTTTCACCTAAAATAGATCTAGCCCGGACAAAAGGGTTTATGGGGCGGCGAAGAACGCCGCCCCATAACAAGACTGTTAACGCTGGTAATACATCTGCCCCTTGTCTTCCACCACCGGGATAACAATATGCTTGATGGAATCAAACCAGTCCTCAAACTTGATACTGGTCCAGATGGTCTTTCTCCCCGTTGCAAGGTCAAACTTACATATGGGAACAGGGAGCGATATCATGTTATCGATGCCCCACATCTCCTCACCACTCATAACGCCCGGACCCAGGATGGTGGGGAACGAGTCCATATCCCTCATGGCAGCCAGTATGGCATCATTATCAGGGAATCCACCACCAGCGGTGCCGGCAGCCTGTGCCCCACGACACCACGGAATCAGGGATACCACATGGTCGAAGTCAATGCCGGTCATATGGCGCTTAACATCATCAGAAGCTCCAGGACCGTGCCTCTCTTCCCATATATTGGTGAAAGAGCTATTCCATGAGGGGTTACCCCACCAGGGGTCATCCATCCGGGGGAAGCTGTCCATGCCCCAGCGTGCCGCAGCATACTCAGCAGGAATCTTCTGCAGGTTGGCTTCCCAGTCGATATAGTTCTGCGAAATCAGGCCCTCATAGCCCTGAAGGTAGCACTGCTCCCAGAGAAGGGTCTGGTAGGTGGGGTAGGAGAGGTTAAAGCTGATAGCGTCAGGGTTGGTTGCCAGCATAGCAGTTATTACCGGAGCAAAATCAGTGGTCTCCAGTGAGTAGTGCTTGTCATAGACTATCTCCCAACCCTCGGCTATAGCACAGCCCACCTCCCATGCCTGGCAGGTAAGACCAATGCTATCATCCTGAGAGGTTACCGCCCACCTTAACGGCCGGCCCAATTCCTCTTCCTTAGGCAAGACTGTCTTGACCATAAGCGGCCGCAACATATCAATCCTGGGAGTAACATCACCGCCAGCGATGAGATACGGCCTATCGGGCTTGATATCCGTAGATATCAGCGAGGCGTAGACGACCTTTTCCTCGGTGAGGAAGGGGTGTGTGGCATCGGCAGGGTTACCGCCAATGGCACTGATGAACTTGACATCGTGTTCCATAACCAGCTGTCGGGCACCCTGCAGCGCCTTACTGGCAATAGCCTCATCGTCAAATTCATACTGCGCAAGCGGGTATCTCGTCCCGCCCACTAGGAGACCACCGGTTTTATTGACAGCGTCAATAAAAATCATATTTCCGGTAATACCGGGAAGTCCCCACCCAGCATCCGGACCCGACAAGGCAGCCAGGAAGCCAATGTTTACCGTTTCCCCTATGGGGTACTCCACCCCCGGTTCCTGGTCGAGCAGGTGGCCCAATATATTCATTTCGTCAATAGTAAGCCCCGCCGGTGCCGTTGGCGTTGGCGTTGGCCCCGGCTCCGTCGGTTCCGGCGTTGGTGTTGGTGTTGGTTCCGGGGTCGGCGTTGGTACCCCAGCGGCACAACTGGTAATGATAGGTATTGATACTGCCGCTGCCATTACCAATGAGATGGGTACAATTACCCTTAGTAATCCTTTCTTTTTCACCAATATACCTCCTTAATGTAGGATTATAGTTCCTCATGAACTGAGGCAAATTACCTCAGGCCAAGCATGCCTTCTATATCATACTCCACCGTCTCCTTTTCAATCATAAGATAATATCGCTAAAACTGAAAATAGCAAACAACTAACGGTCCCGGTCAAAAATGCTAAGCCAATGGCAACTTACCTGACGCCCCATACCATATCACTAATATTATCAATGTATAGTACCACTATAGTACTAGAACCAAGGTAAATATAATATAGATACACTATAATAGAATTACTAAAATGTCAACCCCGCCAACCAAAAACTTTTTCACTTCACCAGATCAGATAGGTGAATGCACTTTCTTGACAAACCATATTCCTTATGCTAGGGTAATCTACAGAGATGAGGTGTGTGGAAATATGTTGAATACCGCCCTTCACAAGCTGTGTTATTATACCCAGTTTTCGTTTACCTGGCACATAGAGTGTGCTTGGGGGGTTCAGCATTAAATAGATGCATCACAAGCCAACAAACTGGAATGTCTGAAGCTTAGAAACCCTCCTAAAACGGGAGGGTCTTTCTGTTTTAGGAAAGCAAGAACAAGTTGCATCAAAATAGCTTATCTGGATACAAATTTGTTGGGGGGGGACAGATGATAATCATGAAAACCGATGCCACAAAAGATGAGGTGAACCATGTGGTTAAAGAGATAAAGAAACTCGGACTGAGAGCTGATGTTTCCAAGGGAAAATTCCGTACCATGATCGGACTGGTCGGAGACGAAAGCAAGGTACCATTTGAGCACTTGGCCACCCTCCCCGGAGTGAAAGAGGCTGCCATGGTTGAAGTCCCCTATAAGCTAATCAGCAAGGAGTACGCCAAGTTCTTTGAGGATGGCACAGAGCACTCGACGGTTAGGGTGAAGGATATTGAGATAGGCGGAGACGAACCGGTATTTATTGCCGGACCTTGTGCTGTGGAGAGCCACCAGCAGCTACTGAGAATTGCTGAAGATGCAGCGGGGTGCGGAGCTCATATCCTGAGGGGGGGTATTTTCAAGCCGAGGAGCTCGGTCCACTCTTTCCAGGGGCTAGGCTCGATAGGCTGGGAAGAAGCCAGAGAGGCCCTGAAATGGCTGCGTGAAGCAGGGGAGAGGTTCGGCCTGGCAACGGTAACCGAGGTGAGAGGAGAAACACAGGTTGAACTAGCCGCCGAGTATGCCGATATACTCCAGATAGGGACGAGAAACATGTATAATCAAGACCTGCTGACAAAGGTGGCCAAGACAAAGAAGCCTATTCTATTCAAACGCCACTTCGGTGCTAGTATTGAAGAATTCTTGTCCTTCGCGGAATACATTGCCGCCGAAGGTAACCGGGACATTATTCTATGTGAAAGAGGAGTACTACCCGTAGGCAAAGGCAAGAACTACGTCAGATATACTCTCGACCTATCCGCCGTCCCGGTTATTCAGAAGGAAACCTATCTACCGGTAATTGTTGACCCCAGTCATGCGGCCGGGCGCCGAGATCTTATCTTCAACATGAGCTGCGCCGCCATCGCCGCCGGTGCCAGTGGCCTGATGATTGAGATGCACTACAACCCGGCGGAAGCACTGGTTGATGCACAGCAGGCTATCACACCTGACGAACTTAAGGAGACCATTGATACCTGCCAGAGAATCAGCAAACTGATCTCACCAAGAAGAAATGAAAAAAGTTCAACTACGGCTAGGCAGTAATAGCTACGACATTGATATTGGCCCAGGAATACTTAAGCAAAGCGGACGCCAGCTAAAGGGCGGCGGCTTTGCCGATAGGCTGGTGATTATCACCAACCCTATAGTGAACAACCTGTATGGTGACACCATCGGGCGTAGCCTGACTGCGGAAGGCTTCACGGTAACCACCCTCACAATCCCCGATGGAGAAGAGCAAAAGTCATTGGAGACCGCAGGCAGACTGTACCATGAATTAGCCGAATGCTATGCGGAAAGGACAACACCTATTCTAGCCCTGGGTGGAGGGGTTATCGGGGATTTAGCCGGCTTCGTGGCTGCCACATACCTGAGGGGAGTACCGCTGATACAAGTGCCAACCACCCTGCTGGCACAGGTTGACAGCAGCATCGGGGGCAAGGTGGCGCTGGACCACGACCGGTTGAAAAACAAAATCGGAGCCTTTTATCAGCCAAGGCTGGTAATCAGCGACATTGATACCATAAAAACTCTCGGCGATAAGCAATTCACCGACGGACTGGCTGAAGTGATAAAATATGGGGTTATCCAGGATGAAGGGTTCTTTACTTACCTCGAGAACAACCTTGATAGGATCAAACTGCTTGATGCGGAAATACTTGAGGAAGTCGTCTTCCGGTCGGCTAACATTAAGGCAGGGGTAGTGGAAAAAGACGAGAAGGATTTAGGTCTAAGAGCTATCCTAAACTTCGGCCACACCGTAGGGCATGCCATTGAGTCAGTCTCAGATTTTAAGGTAAGCCACGGGGAGGCAGTAGCCATCGGGATGTTAGCAGCAGCCAGAATTTCCCACAGAATGAGTATACTTACACAAAATGATCTGTCCAGACTAGAGGGCCTTATCAAGCGGGCTGGCCTACCCACTAGGCTACCCAACCCAGGAATAGAAAAAATGGTTTCGGTAATGAAGCAGGATAAGAAGGTCTTGAATGGTAAGCTAAGGTTTGTCCTGCCCGAATCGCTGGGTAAGGTGTTCATCACCGACGAGGTGAACCTGTCTCTAGTAGAGCAGGCCCTGATAGGTTAGGATGAAAAAGCCTAGAATCTGTGCCGTCATCACAAATAAGGACGAGAAAGGGCTGAGGGAGATTGAACCCTTCGCTGAACTATTCGAGGTCCGGATAGACCTCATTGGGGAGGGATGGCAGGGCATAGCCAGGCAGCTTAAGAAACCCTGGATAGCCTGCGCCAGGAGTCCCAGTGAAGGAGGCAGGTGGGAAAGGAGTGAAACGGAACGAATAGAGGAGTTGGTTAAAGCCAGTGAGCTTGGCTGCGAAATGGTTGACATTGAAGTCGAGACGAAAGACCTTGGCAAAACCCTGCTACCGATTAAGAAGAGAACAAAATGTCTCCTGTCATTCCACGAACTTGGGGGAACGCCCTCCCTCAATGACCTTAAGGGAATAGTCAAAATACAGATAGAAGCCGGCGCCGATGTATGCAAGGTGATTACCACAGCACAGAGCTTTGAGGACAACCAAACTACCCTAAAGCTCATCACCGAGTTCCCCAAAACAAGAATGGTTTCCTTTGCCATGGGACCACTGGGTCTAGTGAGCCGGGTCCTCTGTCCACTGATCGGTGGCGATTTTACCTACGCATCAATTGAAGAAGGCAGGGAGTCTGCCCCCGGGCAGATAACAGTCAGGCAGTTAAGCAAACTCTACGGAATGGTGCCACGATGAGAAATAGAGTTATATCGGGGAAAACACGGGTCTGTGGAGTAATCGGTGACCCTATCGAGCACACTATGTCGCCGGTGATGCATAATGCCGCCTTCAGTGAACTGGGCATAGATTACGTGTATCTCCCCTTCCGGGTAAGAAAGAAGGAGTTAGGCGAGGCAATTGCAGGTGCAAGAGCCCTCAACCTGGCCGGCTTGAATGTCACCATACCCCATAAAGTATCCGTCATCTCATTTCTGGATGAGCTGGACCCCCTGGCTGAGAAGATAGGTGCCGTTAACACCATAGTCAACAATAACGGGGTTTTTCGAGGTTACAACACCGATGCCACCGGATTCTTGCAGGCACTACTGGACAAGGGGGTTAAACCAGCGGACAAGAAAGTAGTTATCCTGGGCGCAGGCGGCGCATCGAGGGGAATCTCCTTCATTCTTGCCGAAAGCGGCGCCAATCTGGTCATTCTCAACCGGCAATTAGAGATGACCTGGGCAGAAAACCTGGCTCGTGAGATTTCCCAAGTCTTCGAGAAAGAGACGAAAGCGCTGGAACTAAACGATGAGAACCTGGCAATGGTACTGGAAGGAGTCGATATTCTGGTTAATGCAACCAGTGTCGGCATGAGCCCTAACATTGATAAGACGCCGGTTCCGACGAGGCTGCTGAAATCTACTCCGGTCGTTTTCGACATCGTATATAACCCTATCCAGACAAGACTACGTAGAGGAGCTCAAGCAGCCGGTGCCAAGACAATAAGCGGGCTCGATATGCTTGCCTGGCAGGGGGCACTGGCTTTCGAAAAATGGACGGGGCTTAAAGCCCCCCTCGAATTGATGAAAAAAGAAGCGATTAAGGCTTTAGAAAGTGAAAACTAGTATCGCTCTGATTGGTTTCATGGGGACGGGGAAAACCGTGGTGGGTAAGGCCCTGGCTGAGAAACTGGGTAAGGAATTCTTTGAGCTGGACCCCCTCATTGAAAAGAAGGCGGGGAAAACTATCCCCACAATATTCAAGGAGGACGGAGAAATAGCCTTTCGAGAGTTCGAAATCGAGGTCATTAAAGAGGTCAGCAAGGAGAGAAACGCTGTTATCGCCTGCGGGGGCGGTGTTGTCTTAAACAAAATAAACATCGACCGGCTAAAAAAGGAAGCAGTAATCGTCTACCTCACTGCATCACCCCGGGTAATACTAAGGCGGACATCAAGAGATAGTGAGGAGAGGCCACTTCTTGCCATAGCTAACCCTGCCCTGACTATTAGAGAGCTGCTGAGATTCCGCAGGCCGTTCTACGAACGAGCTGCCGACACCACAGTAAATACCTCAAGGCTGAATATCGACTCTGTGGTTACACAAATAATAGCCGGGATAAAAGAGTATGAAGGTCTTAGTTGAGAAAAGCAGGGTAACGGGGGAGGTTACCGCCCCGGCCTCGAAGAGCTATACTATTAGGGGGCTTATCTGTGCTGCCCTAGCCAGTGGTGAGAGCGAAATCATAAACCCCCTAATCTCAGATGACACTGAAGCAACCCGGAATGTACTGAGTAATATCGGGGTAAAAATTCAGCAGGAAGAGGGCCTATGGCGGGTCATCGGCGGAGACCTGCACAAGCCAGCCACGGACCTGTTTTGTGCTGATTCTGCCGCCACCTTGAGATTTATGACAGCGGTCTGCTCGTTAATCTCAGGGGAATGCCGGTTAGTTACCGGCCCTTCCCTGGCCCGGAGGCCGGTCAAAACACTGGTTCAGGCACTAAGACAATTAGGAGTAGACTGCTCCTGCCAGGGTGAGGTAGCCCCGGTAACCGTGAAGGGAGGCGGACTGGAAGGCGGCGCAACGGAGCTACCCGGTGATATCAGCTCTCAGTTTATCTCGGCACTGCTCATCGCATCCCCGTTCGCCAAACAGGAAGTCCAAATCAGACTGACCACGCCGGTAGAGTCAAAGCCTTACCTTCTGATGACCCTGGACTGTATGAAAAGGTTCGGTATAGAGGTAGCAGCCTCCTCGGACTTACGAGAATTTATGATAGCACCACAGAGATACCAGCCAGCCAGGTACCGGGTGGAGGGAGACTGGTCATCAGCTTCCTATTTCCTGGCTCTGGGGGCGCTATCAGGAACCGTGGTGGTGAAGAACCTAGACCCGGAAAGCCAGCAGGCCGATAGGATAATGCTAGACTTCTTAAGAGATATGGGCGCCTCCATTGAGTTAAGCAGGGGCACCGTAACCGTGAGAAAATCCGGGCTGAATGCGATACAGGCTGATTTATCCGATTACATAGACCTGCTGCCAACGCTAGCAGTTCTGGCAGCACTGGCTAACGGCAGGAGTGAGTTTAGCGGGATAGCAAGGGCACGTATAAAAGAATCAAACCGGGTCTCCGCAGTAAGGGAAGGGCTGGAGAAAATGGGCATAGCAGTCCTGGAAGAGGAGGATAGACTAACCGTCACCGGCGCAAGACCAAAGGGAGCAACCATCAATAGTAAGAACGACCACCGTATCGCCATGGCATTCAGCATTTCCGGGCTGGTAGCCGGAGGAACAGTAATAAACGATGCGGAATGTGTCTCCAAGACATTTCCCAATTTCTGGGAGGTAGTAAGAAGCATCGGGGGTGAGGTAAAGGTAAATGGAGAACAGTCTGGGTAAGCTTTTCACCATAACGAGCTTCGGAGAAAGCCACGGCAGATGCGTCGGTATCATCATTGGCGGCTGCCCGGCCGGCCTGACCGTTACCGAAGATGATATCCAGAAAGACCTGGATAAAAGAAGACCAGGGGCGGGTATAGCCTCAACACGAAGGGCAGAGGAGGACAGGGTTGATGTCCTTTCCGGAATCATGAATGGAACCACCACCGGCGCCCCTATCTGCCTGGTGATATGGAACAAAGACATAGACTCAAGGGAGTATGAGAAAATTAGATTCCTACTGAGGCCGGGACAGGCTGACTACACCGCCTTTGTTAAGTACGGGGGATTTAATGATTTCAGAGGTGGAGGCAGGTTTTCCGGTAGAATCACCGCCAGCTTTGTTATGGCTGGCGCTATTGCCAGGAAACTAATCAACCGGATTGGCATCGAGATCATAGCCCACACTATTCAGATAGGCGGCATAAAAGCCGAGCCAAAAGAACTTGACCAAATAAGGGAAAACATAGAAAAAAATCCGCTAAAATGCGCTGACCTCAAGACTGCCGCAGAGATGGTTAAAGCTATTGAGAAAGTCAGAAAAGAAGGGGACAGCCTGGGCGGCACCATAGAAGGCATCGCGCTTAACGTACCTGTCGGTTTAGGGGAACCGGTTTTTGACACGCTGGACGGTGAACTGGCCAAAGCTATTCTGACCATCCCTGCCGTTAAGGGAATTGAATTCGGGGCAGGTTTCTCCGCTGCGGCTAAGAAAGGCTCTGAGAATAACGACCCTTTCACCATCAAAGGTGGTAAGATAGTTACCACTACTAACAACTCGGGGGGCATTCTGGGGGGAATAAGTAACGGCATGCCGATAGTGATCAGAGTGGCGATTAAGCCGACACCATCTATCGAAAAGAAGCAGCTGACGGTAAATATCAAGGATATGGAGAGTGCCAGTCTGGCCATCAAGGGAAGACATGATGCCTGCATCGTACCCCGGGCGGTGATTGTTGTAGAATCAATGATGGCGGTAACCATCTGTGACCTGGCGATGAGAACAGGAATAATACCAAGGGTGATAAAATGAACCTGGAAGATTTAAGAAAACGAATCGACAAAGCCGACGCCGAGATTGTCAAGCTAATCGGTGAGAGGATAAGGATTGCGCAGGAAATAGGGGGGGAGAAGAAAAAGGAGGGGAAACAAATCAATGACCGGGCAAGAGAGAGAAAAGTCTCAGAACATATCAATCGTATTGCCCGGAGTGAAAATATGGACCAGGAAGTTATCGAAAGTATCTACCGGCAGATAATGACGGCATGCCGCAGGACACAGGGCATTGAGGTCGCCTTTCCCGGTGAACCCGGAGCCTACAGCGAAGAAGCAGCTCTTAACTTTTTCGGGCCACTGGCAATAACCAAGCCGCAGGAAAGCCTGGAAGACGTCTTTAGGGCCGTAGAACAGGATGAGGTGCAGTTCGGCATTGCCCCGATAGAGAACTCCCTGGAGGGAACAATAGGCAGGTCGTACGACCTGCTGCTGACATCAAGCCTGAAGGTGTGCGGCGAGCTGGAACTCCGCGTTACCCACTGCCTGATAGCTAACCCCGAGACGCGGCTGGATGCGATAAAGAAGGTCTACTCCCATCCCCAGGCACTGGGACAATGCCGAACCTTCTTAAAGCAGCTGGGCTGCAGATTAGCACCCACCTCCGATACCGCCACCAGCGTCAAGATGCTCAAGGAGAAGGGATTAACCGATGCCGGGGCAATTGCCAGCGCCCGGGCCGCTGAAATCTACCAGATGAAGATACTTGCCCGGGAGACAGAGGACAATCCGAGCAATTTTACCCGGTTTTTTATCCTGGCCAAGGAGGACTGCCCGCCGTCAGGAAACGACAAGACCTCAATAGTCTTCTCGGTAAGGCATAGACCGATGGCACTCTACGATCTCCTAAGTAAATTCGCCACTAAGGGCGTCAACCTGACCAAGATTGAGTCCCGCCCGACAAGGCAAAAGGCGTGGGAATACAACTTCTATCTCGACTTTGAAGGCCACCGGGAAGACAAGGCACCCAGAGAGGTATTAACCAGCCTGGAGGAGACCGCTCTATTCCTGCGAGTCCTGGGGTCTTACCCCAGGACAAATTAAGTAAACCATGAGGTAATCATGAGAATTACAGTAATTGGTGGCTCGGGGAATATGGGACGCTGGTTCGCCCGCTTTGCCCTGAAAGAGGGCCACCAGGTAACAATAACCGGGAGAAACCGGGTAAAGCTACGGGAAGCCGGGAAGCAGATAGGGGTTGAGGTTACCACGGATAATATAGAAGCGGTCAAGAGCTCCCAGGTTATCCTGATATCGGTACCGATAGATAATATTGAGGCAGTTGTGGAACAAATCGGACCCCATACCAACACCGAACAGCTTATTGTCGACATTACCTCGGTGAAGGTACTTCCGATGGCGGCGATGCACAGACATATCAAATCGAGGAAAGTGCTTGGTATGCACCCGATGTTCGGCCCCGGCGCCAGAGACATCGCCAACAGGAGCTTTATGTTAACCCCCACTAACGAAGAGGAGAAAACCATCGCCGAGAGAGCCCGGGAATACCTGGAGGACAGAGAGGCCAGGATAACCCTGGTCAGTCCGGAAGAGCATGATGAAATAATGACCGTTGTTCTGGGGCTATCCCATTTTATTGCGATAGTCGCCGGTGATACGATATTGAGATTCAACCACCTGAGACAGATGGGGGCTGCCAGCGGCATCACCTTCAAACTGCTGTCAACCCTGACAGAAAGCGTTATCTCTGAAGACCCGGAGCTTTATGCCTCACTGCAGATGAACCTGCCCCACCTGACCGAAATTGAGAGGAAATTTCAAGAAAAAGCCAAGACTTGGGCCGATCTGGTGACAAGTAAAGACCAGGAGGGGTTCGCCCGCAAAATGAAGGCACTGAAAGCCAGGTTCAATACCATTAATCCTGATTTTGGCAAGGCATACGAAGATATGTACAAGCTCCTCGACATGCTATAAAAGCACCGTAAGAGAGCTAATCGAGATAGCTTATCCGGGACGACGGTCGTTTCTCCATGTCAAACTCTATACCAGCCTCTTTGAACAGCGCAACAAACTGATTGTCGCTATATCTGCCAAAGCTGACATACCGCCTTATCTTGGCATTAACCAGCATCTTGGCACACAGTATGCAAGGGGTATGCGTACAGTAGATAGTGCTCCCATCAAGGCTGACGCCGTGAAGACTGGCCTGCACGATTACATTCTGCTCGGCATGGATACCACGGCATATTTCGTGCCTTGTTCCTGACGGTATCTTCATTTCATCCCTGAGGCAACCGAGCTCAAGGCAGTCCTTGATACCGGCGGCAGCACCATTGTAGCCGGTCGCCAGTATGTGCTTGTCCCTTACGGCAACCGCCCCAACGTGGTGACGGCGGCAGGTGGAGCGCTCGGCAACCACCGAGGCTATCTTCAAAAAATACTCATCGCTATCCAGTCTGGTCAGCATTTCCATTTCTAACCCCGAATTTCCGAGATAGTTCTTTCCGCCTCTTTCCTCAGCTCGTCCAGAGAAGACTCATTTATCAGAGTGAAGTCAGCCATTGCGATAGGCCCACCTTTACGTATGTTCTCTATTTCCGCCCTGTCCCGGCTGGCTGCCTCTTTCACCATCAGGGGACGGTCTCTCCTACCACCCAGCCGCGCATACCTCATCTTAGGTGAAGCCCAAACAGCAACCAGAGAGAAACCCTCTCCGTAGTAACCCTTGAGCAGGATATACTCCTCCCAGGAGTAAAGTCCGTCCACGACCACATCGGAGTGTTTCAATGCCGAATCGATTCTGTCCAGATTAAGCCGGGCATAGGCCGCCATACCATACTCTTCTCTCAAGAGCTCCCTGATGATACGCTCGTTCTCCTCATTAAGCTCAAGCCCCCGCTTCTTCACCTCTCCGTCGGTAATATCCCCGAACCTTATCCGGGTAAAGTCGTTTGCCTCAAATATCCTAGCCACCTCGGATTTCCCGGAGCCGGCCATACCAACAATCGAAACCACTCTCATAATACACCTATACAAGCTTCATTATAGGCAGAATGCACGGCAAATGGCAATCAATACTACATACATACGCCGGTAAGCTATGCTATAATGCGGAAAAATGAGCAGGATAACTAATCTAGGCAGCAGAATAGAAGAGCAGCTACCGGTTGAGATGATTAACCTGATGCAGACCGCCGGCGGCATAGCGGCCAAGCAGGGAGGCAACCTCTACCTTATCGGCGGAGTGGTACGCGACCTACTCCTAGAAAAAACCAACCTTGACCTTGACCTGGTAGTCGAGGGTAACGCCATCGAGCTAGCCCAACGGTTAGCCGAGACTAAGCCGGCAAGACTCACTACCCACCCCCACTTCAATACCGCCAAGCTGGAGTGGGAAGAATGGAGTGTTGATTTCGCCACCGCCCGCTCGGAAAGCTATGCCAGAGCCGGGGCGCTACCCACCGTAAAACCAAGCTCGATTGAGAAAGACCTATTCCGCCGTGATTTCACCATCAACGCAATGGCGGTCTGTCTCAGCCCTGAGCGCTATGGCGAGCTGATTGACCGCTACGGAGGTCAGGACGACCTTGAGAATAGACTCATCCGTATTCTACACGAAAAGAGCTTTATTGATGACGCCACCCGCATCTGGCGCGGGCTGCGCTACGAGCAGCGGCTGGGCTTCCAACTGGAGGAGGGCACCTTCAGGCTGCTTAAGCGGTATATCCAGATGCTGGATACCATAAGCGGCGACCGAATACGCTATGAGCTGGAGTGTATCTTTCAGGAAGAAGAACCAGAGAAGGTCCTAAGCCGCGCCGAAGAGATGGGGGTACTGGCCAGACTGCACCCGGAGATGAAGGGCAATGGCTGGCTCGCCGACAGATTCCAGACAGCCCGTAAACAGGCCGCACCAGGCCTGCCCTCATTCGGCCTCTATCTAGCCCTGCTGGCCTACCGGCTGAGTGAAGAAGAGAGCGAGCAGCTTATCTCATACCTGAGACTACCCGGGCCGGTAGCCCGGGTAGTACGAGACAGCATCGCCCTAAAGAGCAGACTGGGGATACTATCCTACCCCGAGCTTAAACGCAGCAAGGTCTACCACATCATTCACGGCTATGCTCAATCAGCCATCACCGCCAATTCACTCGCCGTAGGCTCTCCTATTGCCCGCCAGCACCTGGAGATCTTCCTGCATGAGCTACGTTATGTCAAGTCTGCCTTAAACGGCCACGACCTGATAGAAATGGGCTTTCCCCCCTGTCCCCAGATTAAGGAAGTCCTTAATCTGCTGCACAGCGCCAGGCTGGACGGCAGGGTAAGCAGTAAAGCGGACGAGGAGGAACTGGTCAAGGAGTGGTTAGGTGAAAAGCAACTATGAGTATGAGTGGGAGACAAATTATAGACGTTTTACCCCAATGTTTCCAGAGTCAGCCAGAGTATCCGTGAGATAGGACTTAAGCCCCAGCTTGCTAAGACGGTGGCATATCTCCTCTGCCCGAGCCCTGTCCCGAACTAAGCTAAAGAGGGCCGGCCCAGAGCCAGCCAGGTGGACCTCACGGGCGCCAGCCCCCAGGAACTGCTGCCAGTATAGCTCAAGGTCGGAGAAACCACCCGGAGCAACCTCTTCGAACACATTAAACAAGAAGGGTGGGCCTGCCTCACCGCCTTTGGTAAGGCAGGCTACCAGTCTATCCGTAGCGCTTCCATCACTATAGTGTCTCGCCCTGATGCTGCTATAGAGTCGCGCCGTCTTACCCAGCATCCTGGATACGGGCGGCAGCACCAGGACAACCCAGGTATGCGGAAACGGAGGCAGCGAGGTTACCGCTTCACCTCTACCCTCAAGCAGAGCGGTACCGCCATGGAGAAAGAAGGCAACATCAGAGCCTAACCGTGCAGCTAGACCAAGCAACTCCCCCTGGGATAGACCCAGTCTCCAGAGACGGTTAAGCCCACACAGGGTAGCCGCCGCATCACTACTGTCCCCACTCAATCCGGAAAGCAGGGGGATACGCTTGTCTACCTCGATTAGCACCCCCTTAGAACAGCCGGCAGCTTCTCTTAGTAAACTAACGGCCTTAGCTATCAGGCTCTCCGCAGCGGACCAATCGGTGTCAACACAACTAACCCGGGTGCTATCGCTCAGCCGGAAACGGAGGGTGTCGCATAGATTTATCGTCTGGGCGACACTACGGATTTCATGAAAACCGTTCTCCCGCTTGGCAAGGACCTCAAGGGTCAGATTCAGTTTTGCCGGTGCCATGACCTCTAGCATACTACCCCCCTCTCCCCACTTGAGCAAATACCCGCCACAGCTCCGCCCACTCCTCAAGAGCAAGCGTTTCAGCCCGACGCTGCGGCGCTATCCCCACCCTTACTAACCAGGACAGTACCTCGTCTTTGGGTAAGCCAAGACCGTGGGCCAGGGAATTACATATCTGCTTGCGGGAGGCGGTAAAACCAGCGCGCACCAGCCTAAAAAAGCTCTCTCGGTCTACTGCCACCGCCGGTCCGGGATAGGAGACCACTTTGAGTAGCGCTGAGTCAACCTCCGGCGGGGGGTAAAAACAGCGCGCCGGCACATATTCAATTATCTCCGGTTTGGCATAAAACTGCACGCTGATACTAAGCAGGCTCATCCGCCCCGGTCCGGCCACAATCGCCTGAGCCACCTCCTTCTGCACCATTACCACTATTACCCGGGGCCTCAAGGAGGCTTCAAGAAAATGGCGGAGCACGGCAGAGGCAATATAGTAGGGAAGGTTGGACACCACCTTGTAGTGCAATGGACCGCCTGTTACCGTGGAAAGACTAGCCTGCTCCTGTTGAAGCAAGACCGCCGGGTCAATCTTAAGGATATCATCATTAATCATGGTAACGTTAAGAAAATGAGCCAGGTTCTTTTTCAAGATTACGGTCAGTTTGCTATCCAGTTCAATGGTAACCAGCCAACCCGCCCGGCTGGCCAATTCCCTGCTCAACACGCCAAGCCCGGGGCCAACCTCTATCACCACATCACTGGCAGTCAGTTCAGCGGACGAGGCAATCAGCTTAAGCACCCCTTCATCAACAAGAAAGTGTTGCCCCAATCCCTTTCTCGCCCGAAGGTCAAAGCGGCGCAGCTGCCCCTTAGTCTGAGCCAGAAGTGATTCCGCCTTCAGCAAAAAACCTCCTAGAAAACTACTACAGAGGAGGAGAAACAGTCGCTTTTATCCAACCGGGTCAGATACCACGGCTCAGGCGAGAGACAAGACGCATC
This sequence comes from uncultured Dehalococcoidales bacterium, assembly GCA_964649385.1. GTDB lineage: Bacteria > Chloroflexota > Dehalococcoidia > Dehalococcoidales > UBA5760 > UBA5760. The sequence goes on from CAZYRA010000003.1 coordinate 28,279, forward strand.
GGTAGATTATACTTCACCATTTTAGCCTGAGTTAGACTGATATCATAAGGGACACGGTAGAGACGGAGCATCTTGATTTCATCATCAAGGATAGCATAACTGGCCCTGGGGTCACCATCTCTGGGCTGGCCAACACCACCAGGGTTAATAATCAAGCGGCTCTTACCCAAAGCAAGCCCGACATTAGCCGAGAACGGGTTGAAGGAACAATCACCGGTCTCGGTAAGTCTGAATATCGAAGGTACGTGAGAATGGCCCACCAGACAGAACTGCGAACTGAAGTAAGCAAAATTCTCTCTGGCACTGCTGATAGAGAGAAGGTACTCCCAGATAGGCTGTCTCGGGCTGCCGTGCACCATGGTAAAATCACCCTTCTCAATAACCTTGGGTAAGCCCTCAAGGTAGGCCACATCCTCCACGTTTAACTGCTCCGCTGTCCAGCGGCAGGTGTAAGCGGCGTCAGGATTAAACTCAGAGAGACTGAGCTTACCGATTGCCGCCCAATCGTGGTTTCCCGCAATACAGGTGTTCTTAAGCCGGCGCAAGAGCTCAATACACTGGCGGGGGTCAGGGCCATAGCCGACAATATCTCCCAGGCACCAGACCTCATCCACCCCTCCCCGCTGCTTAATATCAGCCAGTACGGTAGAGAAAGCGGCCAGATTGGCATGAATATCGGCAATAATTGCACAACGCATCTTGCTTAACAATATAACAACTTTTCATCGATATGGCTAGAGGTTTTTTCTACCTCACTACCTTAGGTTTTTATTTTAATATGGACAAATACCAAATTCTGTTGTTGCCCAGATACGGGCGTGCTATAATCCTAGCCATGAAGGTCTCTGAACTAGGCGAATTCGGGCTGATTGACCTCCTGGCCAAAATAGCCCACCGCTCCCGGGATAAACAGACTCCCGCCTGGCAGCAACTGATAATCGGAATCGGCGATGATGCCGCCGCCTGGCACAGCAATGCCACGGCACAGCTGGTTACCGTTGATTCCTTTATCCAGGACGTGCACTTCTCTTTAGCGGTCTCTTCATGGGAAGAGGTGGGATGGAAGGCGCTAGCCATCAACCTGAGCGATATCGCCGCAATGGGCGGCGTACCCCGCTATGCAGTGGTATCACTAGCCCTACCGGAAACAACCGAGGTAGAAGATATTACCGTTCTCTACCGGGGAATGATTGAGTTAGCCGAGCAGACGGGGGTAGCTATCGTTGGCGGCGATACCAGCAGTGCAGCGCAACTTATGATTAACATTACTGTCTTGGGCAACGTGCAGGACGAGAAGGAGAATATTCTCACCCGCTCGGGAGCCAGGGCTGGTGATAAGATAGCCGTTACCGGTTATTTAGGCGCTGCCAGCGCCGGCTGGGAGATATTGAGGAAGAAACCCAGGATTAAGGCTAAGGCCATCGCCACTTTGAAAGAGGCTTTTCTTCACCCCTTTCCCCGAATAGCTGAAGGGCAGCTACTCCTTAAGCAGGGGATAAGGACAGCTATAGATATCAGCGACGGGCTCTGCTCAGACTTAGGCCACATCTGCCGGGCCAGTCGGCTCGGCGCCCGCATAGAGGTTGACCGTATACCTGTTCACCCCGAGGTCAGGGCGAACTTCAGCAATAAAGCGCTTGAGCTGGCGCTATCGGGGGGAGAGGACTACGAACTCCTCTTTACCGGCAGGGCCGAGGTCGTTAACAGGGTAAGGGGGCTCACCCCATGCCCGATAACCATAATCGGTGAGATGACCATCGATAAGAGGGGACAGGTAACCCTGATCGACAGCCGGGGAAACCCCTTCGAGATCAGCAAGGGAGGCTGGGAACATTTCAGGAAAACTCAAAACTAAAGGAGAGGCATATTTCAGCTAAATTCGAATTAGTCAGTGATAACCCGGCACAGACCCGACAAATCGGGGACCGCATCGGTAGGTTAGCCCTACCCGGTGATGTTTTTCTCCTCACCGGAAAACTGGGTAGTGGTAAGACCTGCCTCACCCAGGGTATTGCCCGGGGACTGGGTATCAAGGATTATGCGCTGAGCCCATCTTTTGTTATAATGAGAGAGCTTTATGGCAGGTTACCCTTATACCACATAGACCTGTACCGGCTTGACTATCTGGAAGAGATCAGCGACCTGGGTTTGGACGATTATCTATATGGTAACGGCATTTCTGTCGTTGAATGGGCAAACAAAGGGATGAGCCTACTGCCACCAGAGCACCTACTCATTGAAATAGGCTATCTGGACAACAGCAAACGCAACTTCCACTGTAAACCCAGCGGCAGGCGCTATCAAGAACTACTGGCGCAACTAAAACGCCCGTCCTAAAAAGCCCCGTAGAAAGAGCAATCAATGCAACTGGCGATAGACACATCAACCGATACGGCTAGCCTGGCGCTAACAAAAGATGGTGAAGTATGCACCGAACTGACCTGGCGCTGTGGCCGGAACCACTCTGTCCAATTATTGCCACGCCTGGCTAACCTGCTCAGCCAGGCCGGATTAGGCCCCGAATCACTAAGCGGCATCATCGTGGCCAAGGGTCCGGGCAGCTACAATGGGCTACGGGTTGGCATCAGCACAGCCAAAGGCCTGGCCTTCAGCCTGAAAATCCCTATAGTAGGCATTAGCACCCTGGAAGTAGCAGCCTACCAGCATGCGGAAACCAATCTACCCATCTGCCCGATATTTCAGGCCGGTAGAGAAGAAATCGCCACCGCTATCTACCAAACAAGATATAACCGCTGGCAAAAGATTTGCAGTGAACGGATAACCACCCTGGAAACCCTATGCTCGGAGATAACCACTAAGACCATATTCTGTGGTGAAATCACACCCCTTATCAACACCCGGCTGAGAGAGCTCCTTAGACAAAAAGCCCTGATAGCATCGCCAGCAGCCAGATTACGGCGGGGCAGCTTCCTCGCCGAACTGGGAGAAAAACAGCTTAAGACAGGAAGCTACGACAACCCGGCTACCTTAAACCCGTTATACCTGAGACGACCACATATTACCAGACCGAAAAAGCCAAGGAATATGGAGAGCCAAAATGGCAACTGAACCTGAAATATCGATTACTCCCAGTGATATGTGTTTCGGCTGTGGCAGGAATAACCCCTGCGGGGTGAAACTAAGCTTCGACTGGGATGGTAGAGTAGCTAAATCCGAATTTACCCCGACTGAGCTACACCAGGGCTGGCAGGACATTATCCACGGCGGCATCTTGACCACTCTCCTCGATGAGGCAATGGCTTATGCCGCCTACTTCGAGAATGTCGCTGGTGTCACCGCCACTATGGAGGTCAAATTCAGAAGGCCGGTCTCGATAGGTCAACACCTCACGATAACCGCCTGGGTAACCAAGAACGAGCGAAGGTTTGCCGAGACCAGGGCACAACTAACCTTAAGCGACGGTACGGTGGTAACCGAAGCTAAAGCCACCCAATATGTCAGCCGGAAAGGCTGTAGCTTCTAATAACGGAGGAGTCAGGTCCTAAAACGATGCTCAACAAGACCAAGGCGGTAATCTGGGATATGGATGGGGTCATTGCCGACACTGCCCCCTATCACTTTAAGGCCTGGCAGGAGGTCTTCCAAAAGCGAGGGGTAACCCTCACTGAGGATAGCTTCAAGCGTAACTTCGGTCAGAGAAACGATACTATCACCAGAACAGTGCTGGGTAAAGACATCTCACCGGGTGAAATAGAGAGTGTCGCCACCGAAAAAGAGGAGAACTTCCGTAAGAGAGCGAAAAACCGCTTAAAGCCGCTACCGGGAGCAGTAGAGTTGATAAAGTCCTTGAGGCAGTACGGATTCCTGCAGGCTCTAGGATCGTCAGCCCCCCCGGAAAACGTCCAGCTGATTACCCGCAAGCTAAATATAGAAACCCTGTTCCAGGCCATTGTCTCAGGTAGAGAGGTAAAAGAGGGGAAACCAAGCCCTCTGGGCTTCCTGCTAGCCGCCAAGAAACTGGGGGTCGAGCCCGAGAACTGTATCGTCATTGAGGACGCCATTGCCGGTGTTGCCGCCGCCAAGAAGGCGGGAATGCACTGCTTGGCGGTTACCAACACCAACCCCAGGGCAAACCTTAAGGACGCAGACCTGGTTGTCGACAGCCTTACGGAGGTAACGCCGAGCGATTTAGAGAGCCTACTTGACCACAGTAATTAGCATAATATTATAAAAGGAGCTTCAAGAAAATATGGAAAGGTCTTTAGTACTGGTTAAACCAGACGCGACGCAGAGGGGTCTAGCGGGCGCTATCATCAGCCGCTTCGAGGAGGTAGGGCTAAAATTAATAGCGCTGAAGATGCTCCACATGGATAGAACACTGGCCGGGCGTCACTATGCAATCCACAAGGACAAGCCCTTCTTTGAGAACTTGATAACCTATATTACCTCGTCACCGATAGTTGCCGCTGTCTTTGAGGGTGAGAATGCAGTAGAGGTAATCAGAAAAACGATGGGGGTAACCGACCCGTCCAAAGCCGAAACCGGCACCATCCGGGGTGACTACGGCCTGGATATCGAACGCAACAGCACCCATGGCTCTGACTCAAGAGAAAATGCCGCCGGAGAGATTAGGCTATTCTTCAACGAGAGCGAAATCTTTGCTTAACCCATTGGTAAAGTGACTAGTGGCCTACTGGATTCGGACTACCAGGGCAGCCTTGCTCCACAGTTCGTCCAATTGATAGCGTTCTCGCTCGAGGGAGGCAAAGATATGCACGATAACATCACTAAAGTCCACCAGTAGCCACCCCGACTCTGTAGTACCTTCGCAGTGGTGAGATGGAACACCTGCCTTCTTTAACACCTGGCAAATTTCATCGCGAATAGCTTCAAGCTGTTTACCGCTATCACCACTGCAGATGACAAAATAATCGGCAAAGTTACACACCCCCCGGGCATCCAACAGCACGATATCGGCAGCCTTTTTCTCACTGGCGGCTTCCACTACCCAATGCGCTACTTCTAGTGCTTCCAGAGACTACCCTCCCCCAAAAAGCTACACCTGATAACTATAATGCTATCAGGTGTAGCGCTAGCATTTCAACCCACCTAAATATAAGTTCTCCAAAAAATCGGGTTAATTATACCGGCTTAATCTCCTTGAGGATACTGTAGACGACATCGAGGGCATGGTC
>CAZYRA010000004.1:0-31432 GCA_964649385.1 uncultured Dehalococcoidales bacterium
CACCTCGCCTTCTTTGGTCTGTGCACAAAGTGCCGGAAGTAGGGCCCTTCATTCCCTGTTTTGATAATCAACTGCATTAAGCCAGGGAAGAAACAGGCCGGATATCACACCGGAAAACTAGGCCGGGCTATTTTGCTTGAACCGGCCTAACGGTCTCCGGTTCAAGCTCCAGGCTGATGTCCAGTGCCTTTACTGAGTGGGTGAGTGCGCCAATCGAGATAGTATCCACGCCGGACATTGCTACAGCGCGGATATTAGCCAGGGTAATACCGCCCGAGGCCTCAGTCTTAATGTGTCCCGGGATTAGTCCAACAACACGGTGCATCTCATCCGGGCTCATATTGTCGAGCAGTACTACATCAGCACCACCTTGAACTGCCTCCATTGCCTCCTCAGCAGTACTAGCTTCCATCTCCACCGTTAACCCTTCAGGGGCATTCCGTCTCGCTTGAGCCACGATATCCTTAATGCTCATTCCCCGAGTGCGCAGCGCTGTAAGATGGTTGTCCTTAATCAGGATGCCGTCACCGAGATGGAAACGATGGTTCTTCCCACCGCCGGCAGCCACAGCGTACTTCTCCAGCAGCCTGAGACCGGGGGTAGTCTTACGGGTATCACAAATCCTGACCCCGAGCCCTGTAGTCTCAGTAATATAACGGGCAGTAAGCGAAGCAATACCGCTAAGCCTCTGTAAGAAATTGAGGGCCACCCGTTCCGCCTTGAGGATATCTATTACCCGCCCGGAAGCGGTGGCTACGATATCTCCGGGCTTAACCACGGTGCCATCTTCTACTAGCAGCTTAACCTCAAGCGATGGAGAAACCTTAAGGAAAACCCGCCGGGCTACCTCTCCACCGGCGAGAATCCCCTCCTCCTTAGCCATTATGATTGCCCTGCCCTGAAGCTTGGCTGGTATCAGAGCCTCACTGGTAATATCACCCTGGCTGGTATCCTCAGCCAGGGCAAGGTCAATAATAGCATCAATTTGCTCATTAGACGATTCGAACTTCTTTATCAAGCTTACCCCCTGTGCTTTTCCCTACCCTACCGCAATCATTCTCTCAACAGCCTGCTTTGCCTTCAGCCTTATCTCCTCGGGGACAGTTACCCTTTTCTTTCCCATCTCCATTGTCTCGGCTAACGTTTCCAGGGTTGTCTTTTTCATATCGGTACAGACTTGACTATTTAAGAGCAGGTAAAAAGACTTATCTGGGTTCTCCTTGCGTAACGGATGCAGCAGCCCCTCCTCAGTACCGATGATAAAGCTCTGTTGTGAACTTGCCTTCACGTAGCGAAGCATCTGCGAGGTGCTGAGGACAGCATCAGCCAGAGCCGCTACTTCAGGCCGGCACTCGGGATGAACGATGAGCCGGGCCTCAGGATGAATCTTCCTGGCCATCCTCACCTGCTCCGGCTTAATCCGGTGGTGCACATAACAGTAGCCGGGGTAAAGGACTATCCTCTTTGTGGTCTGGGTGGAAACATAGTGCCCCAGGTTCTGGTCAGGGACAAAGAGTATCTCATTGTTGGGTACCGCATCCACTACCTTGACCCCATTAGCCGAGGTACAGCAGCTATAGCTTTCTGCCTTAACCCCGGCCGTTGAATTGACGTAGGAGACTACCAATGCCCGGGGGTATCTCCTCTTCCACTCCTTAAGCTCATCAGCGCTAATCATATCGGCCATAGGGCAGCCGGCACTTCCCTCAGTCAGTAAAACAGTACGTTCAGGGTTAAGGATAGCCGCCGTCTCCGCCATAAAATGCACGCCGCAGAAGACGATGGTCTCGGCATCTACCTCGGTACACCTGCGAGCCAGTTCCAGGGAGTCACCGGTAAAATCGGCGATATCCTGGATCTCGGGACGCTGATAATTGTGGGCGACAATAACCGCCCTTAGCCTTTCTTTCAGCTCCGCTATCTTTTCTTTGAGGTTACCAACACTACCCATTACCACCTCTATCAGGTTACCAATTTCTGGTATGCACCTGTCTCAGGAGAGAAGCAGGAGAGACCGCATATCCTCTCTTATGCTTTACCGGCGATACTGCTTTTAGACACCCTTATTGTTGCCCCAGACTCTATTTTCAAGACAACGCTATCCTGATCGACATTTTCCACCCGTCCGTAGATGCCGCCGGCAGTAATCACGCTATCCCCCTGTTTCAACTGACTCGTCAGTTGATCGTGCTCCTGTTGCCTCTTTCGCTGCGGTCTAATCATAAAGAAATAGAACACTCCCCCAAGCACACCCAGAAAGGCAATTATGTAGATTATGTTGGTATCCATTTTCCCTCCTTGCTTTAATCAGCCCGATTCATTACAGTATTACCCTGCAGCGCCCATGGGCTTGTCTTCTCAATTTCTATTTCAAATAACTGCCCCAGGCAGTTGCTATTGCTATCGAAAAAGACCAGTTTGCCGCTTCGAGCCCGGCCCCACCACCGCCCCTTTTTCCTGCCTTCCACCAGGACATTAACTATCTTACCTGATAGCCCAGCATTAATTTCGGCTGCTATTTCCTCCTGAAGCCCTTCCACCTTTCTCAATCGCTCCTTTTTCACAGCAAGTGGAATATCATCGGCAAACCTCTCGGCGGCGATAGTCCCCGGTCTCGTTGAATAGGCGGCGACATGGACTACGTCAAACCTTAGCTCGGAAAGCAGGTCAAACGTTTCCTGAAACTGTTCTTTTGTCTCAGAAGGGAAGCCGACGATGACATCGGTACTTAAGGCTACTTCCGGTACTTTGCTGCGTACCTCAGCAATGAGCTGACGATAGTGCTCTACAGTGTAACCCCGCCCCATTGCCCTAAGAATATCATTGCTGCCCGACTGCACAGGGAGACTTATCTCCTCACAGACCTTATCCAGGCAGCCTATCTTCTCAATGAGCCTGGGGCTCATATCCTTGGGGTGGTTGGTCAGAAAGCGAATGCGAACCAGTCCATCCACAGCATCAAGCTTACAGAGCAGGTCGGACAACTGCGGCTTTCCCGGCAGGTCATGCCCGTATGAGTCTACATTCTGTCCCAGCAGGACTACCTCTTTTACGCCGCAGCGCACCAGCTCTTTCACTTCAGCCACTATTTCTTCAAGCGGACGGCTCCTCTCACGACCACGACGATAGGGAACAATACAGTAGGTACAGAAGTTGTTGCAGCCCTGAATAATAGAGACAAAGGTAACCGGTGCCGGGTGTTGGGGCAATACCGGGCCCGGCTCCGGTTTCTCCAGCCAGGGTGGATACTCACCGGGCTTAAAGAAATAATCTATGAAAGGGAAGCTCTTCTTGAGTTTGTCTGTATCCGAGTTTACCAGACAACCGGTAACCGCCAGGGCAAGGTCCGGACGCGACTTCTTCAGTGCTTTAAGAGCGTTAAGCCTGCCGATAACCCGGTTTTCCGCACTCTGCCGCACCACGCAGCTGTTAAGCACAATGAGTTCAGCCTCGTCAGCAGCAGTCGTCTTCTGATACCCATGTCGTTCCAGAAAACTGCCAATTCGCTCTGATTCAGCCTGATTCATCTGACAGCCAATAGTCCAGATATAATATTGAGGCATAGTCCTATACCGGTTATTAAAATATATGCCCCTTAGTGAGGGGCATTCTTTCACCTGGCGGAGGGAGTGGGATTCGAACCCACGACCCCAGTTACCCAAGGTAAGCGCTTAGCAGGCGCCCGCACTAGGCCACTATGCGATCCCTCCCGATTGTGGAACAAGACTCTAATCTATTCCTTGTACATTTTACCACACCCACCCACATTTTATAAGCAACTGCACCTGCCGTAATAGCCTGCTGGAATAAAACACGTGGATAGCTACGTGTTCTGTCAAAACAAATTCTCACCGAAGGGGATATGGTTACGCCATAAATTATGTTACCGAAGCCCCATAGGTCTTGGCCTTTTTCAGTAACAATAATTATGGCGCAAGACTAGCTATTGACAACCGGCTAATATTATGTTAACATCCTAGCTAATTGAATATGTAAAGGCTGTGAACAAGAGTAGTAGCCTTCAAGCGAGGCTCAGAGAGCCGGGTAAGGTGTGAGCCGGTGCTGGCGCAGAAGGTGAATGGGTTTGGGAGCCGCAGGCTGAAATTTGCTGAATCAACAAAGAGTAGGTCTTGACGCAGGGAAAGCGTTATCAGATTCCAGGGTATTGAGGTGGATTCTTACCTCTGTACCTGATAGAGATAGTTCTTGACTCTCGAGTGTGGAGTGAGGGCTAAGAAGGGTGGTACCGCGGAAGTTAAACTCCCGCCCCTTTATGGGGGCGGGAGTTTTTGTTTGGTACTTAGGGAGATAATATGTATTACCCTACCCTAGATGAAGTTAGAGAACTGGCCAGATCTGGTAATCTGATCCCGGTCTATTGTGAGATTATGGCTGACCTGGAAACGCCGGTATCTGCCTATCTCAAGATAGCCCGTGGTAACTACTCCTTCCTCCTTGAGAGTGTCGAGGGTGGTGAGCAGCTGGCCCGCTACAGCTTTATCGGTACCGAGCCTGTCCTGGTCCTGAAGACCGAGAGTAATAATCCCATCGATCCCTTACCCCTGATAGAAAAGGAACTTGCCCGTTTCCGGCTGGTAACTACCAGCGGCCTCCCCCGCTTCCACGGAGGGATGGTCGGCTACCTGGGATATGAAGTCGCCCGCTACTTTGAGGAATTACCCTCTCCTGAGGCTAACCCATTGGGACTTCCGGAATCCGTATTTATGCTGGCGGATACCCTGCTCATTTTCGATCACCTCACCCATAAGATAAAGGTAGTCTCCCACGTTCATATAAATGGCGATATTGAGACAGCTTATCACGAGGCAACCGATAAGATTGATAGCCTGGTAGCGAGGCTGAGGCAGCCGATTAGCCCTCAATACTCTTCACCTGCTTCACCTTCGCAATCCCCAGCCCCAGCCTCATCAAATCTTTCTCAGGCGGAGTTTGAGGAAAGAGTACACCGGGCTAAGGAGTACATCTATGCCGGTGATATAATCCAGGTTGTCCTGTCTCAGAGGCTATCCAGGCCGACCAGCGCCAGCCCCTTTGCCCTGTACCGGGCACTGCGCTCTCTCAACCCGTCGCCCTATATGTACTACCTCAACCTGGGCGACTGTCACATTGTGGGGGCATCCCCTGAGCTCCTGGTAAGGGTGGAGGATGGAATAGTATCCAACCACCCCATTGCCGGCACCCGCCCCCGGGGCAAGGATGCTGTCCAAGACCTGGCTTTGGAAGAAGACCTTAAGAGTGATGAGAAAGAGTGCGCTGAGCATATTATGCTGGTTGACCTGGGGCGTAATGATATCGGACGGGTGAGTGAACCGGGTACAGTCAAGGTAACGCAGCTTATGGGTATCGAGCGCTATTCTCACGTTATGCACCTAGTATCCCATGTTGAGGGCAAACTGAGGAGCGACCTTTCTCAGTTTGACGCCCTGCGCGCTTGCTTCCCGGCCGGGACAGTCTCGGGAGCACCCAAGGTTCGGGCGATGGAGATTATCGCTGAGTTGGAACCGGGCAAGAGAGGCCCCTATGCCGGCGCAGTGGGATACTTCGGCTTCTCCGGTAATATGGATACCGCCATCAACATCCGCACCAGCATTTTCAAGGATGGTGTTGCCTATACCCAGGCCGGGGCAGGCATTGTCGCCGACAGCATTCCTGAGTGTGAATACCAGGAAAGCTTAAACAAAGCCGAAGCATTGATAAAAGCGATAGAACAGGCGGAATTAGTAAGTCATGCTGCTACTGATAGATAATTACGATAGCTTTACCTACAACCTCTTCCAGTACTTAAGCGAGCTGGGAGAGGAGGTATGGGTAGTCCGTAACGACAGGGTAAGCCTGGAGGAAATCGGTGCCAGGTCACCCCAACGCATCGTCATCTCACCGGGACCGGGTACTCCGGAGCAGGCCGGTATATCCAATGAGGTTATCCACGAGTTCGGGGACAGGATCCCCATCCTGGGTGTTTGCCTGGGACACCAGTGCATCGGCTATAGCTACGGTGCCAAAGTCGGCCGCGCCGGTGAAATAAAGCACGGTAAGTCTTCGCTTATCTACCACGACGGCAGGGGGCTTTTTAAGAACCTGGCCAACCCCTTCCCCGCCATTCGCTATCACTCCCTGACGGTAATGAGTGATAGTCTGCCCGATTGTCTTGAAGTCAGCGCCCGAACAGCAAACGGTACTATTATGGGGCTGCGTCACCACCGGTTTCCAGTGGAGGGCGTCCAATTCCACCCGGAGTCGATTATGACCGAGGTAGGCAAGAGCCTGCTGAAAAACTTCCTAGGCTACGGGAGGCAGCAAGAAAAGTGATTAGAGAAGCTATTGAAACTGTCACCGGTGGCTGTTCGCTCACCTTTGAGCAAGCCTCAGCAGTAATGGAGAGGATAATGGACGGTGAGGCAACGCCGTCTCAGATTGCCGCTCTGGTTACGGCGCTGCGGGTTAAAGAGGAGACCGTAGATGAGATCGCCGGATTGGCCAGTGTTATGAGGGATAAGGCCATCCCGGTCAAGACAACCCCACCGGTGATTGATACCTGCGGCATGGGAGGCGATAAGTCCAGGAGCACCAATATCTCCACGGCAGCTGCCCTGATAGCAGCCGGCGCCGGGCTTAAGGTGGCCAAACACGGCAACCGGGCAATGAGCAGTCGCTGCGGCAGCGCCGATGTTCTGGAAGCGCTGGGGGTCAAGATTGACCTCGGGGCGGAGGCGGCAGCTGAGTGCCTGGAGAGAATCGGCCTGTGTTTTATGCTGGCGACCATCTTCCACCCGGCGATGAGTTTTGCTGCTGCCACCCGTAGAGAGATTAGCATCCGCACTGTATTCAACATTCTGGGCCCTCTGACCAACCCGGCCCGGGCCGAGTTCCAGGTCATCGGCGTGCCGACCATCGGGCTGGGTGGAAAAACGGCTCACGTCCTGCACCGACTGGGCAGCAAGCATGCCCTGGTAGTACACGGCAGAGACGGCATGGACGAAATCTCTATAAACAGCCAGTCCCTGATCTGGGAGGTTACTCCGGACGGGGTACTCCCTCCCTATGAGGTATCACCGAAGGACTTCGGCTTTGAAGAGGCAAGCCTTGATGAGATTAAGGGCGGCACACCCGAAGATAATGCTGAGATAATGGGCCACATCTTGAGCGGAGAGCGAGGAGCGAAGCGTAATATTGCCGTTATGAATGCAGCAGCAGCCCTGGTCGCCGGCGGAATGTCCACAGACCTGGCATCAGGAGCACGCCTTGCCGAAGAGGTGATCGACAGCGGCAGGGCACTGAAAAAACTGGAGGCCCTAGTAGACCTAAGCCGGAGTCTGGAACAGGATGGCAGTAATGTCAGATAGCATGCTAGATAAGATTATTGCTGATAAAAGAGATGCGATTAAGGCAAGGAAGCAGGTGGTGCCCCTAGCCGCTTTAGAAGAACAGATTACTCAGCGACGCGTGCCCCTTGATTTTGGTGCTGCCCTCAATCAGAACCAGATACAGTTGATTGCCGAGGTAAAGCAATCATCACCGTCACGGGGGGTACTCTGCGCCGATTTCAGTCCCGTTACGCTGGCTAGGGAATATGCTAAAGGTGGTGCGACAGCCATCTCGGTACTCACCGAGGCAAACTACTTTGGCGGCAGTATCGACCACCTGGCTGCTATCAGGGCAGAAGTTCACCTACCACTACTACGAAAAGACTTCATTTTCGACACTTACCAGGTATACGAATCGGCAGCCTGTGGCGCTGACGCTCTGCTGTTGATAGCAGCTATCTTGAGCCAGCAGCAGTTTGGTGAGCTGCTTTCCTTAAGCCATAGCCTCGGTATGGGGTGCCTAGTCGAGGCTCACAATGAAGCCGAGATAGAGCAAGCGCTCCATGCCAAGGCTCAAGTTATCGGCATCAACAACCGTAACCTGAGCACCTTTGCTGTTGACATTAATACCACCCGCCGATTGCGGCCACTGCTACCCGATCAGCAAATCGTGGTCAGTGAAAGCGGTATCAGCAACCGGCTTGATGTAGAAAAGCTGAAGGGGTGGGGGGTCAATGCGATACTGGTCGGTGAGGCCCTGGTTACCGCCGCTGATATTAAGGCCAAGATAAGGGAGTTGATGCTATGACCCGGGTTAAGATTTGCGGCATCATGGAAAAATCGCATGCCCTGGCGGCAATCGAGGCCGGCAGCGATTTTATCGGGCTGGTCTTTGCTCCCAGCAGGCGGCAGGTAAGCGTAGTCCAGGCACAAGAGATAGTAGGTACAATAAAGGAACGTAGTAATACAACCGAGGTGGTAGGAGTGTTTGTTAATGTACCTGCCCCTGTGGTAAACAGGACTGCTGCCGCCTGCAATCTGGATCGTGTTCAGCTAAGCGGTAACGAGTCCTGGGCATACTGCTGTGAGATTAACCAGCCGCTGATTAAGGCGGTGCGAATAGGTCAGGGACAAGACCCTGAGGAAATCTGTGATTCTTTAGCCATTGGAGATGAAGTCCTATCTGGCCGGAGACACCTTCTTCTCCTCGACTCTCTGGTTGAAGGCAGCTACGGTGGAACGGGGGTAACCTCCGACTGGGAACTGTTTCGAGAGGTAGCCGGACGATTTCCTGCAATTATCGCCGGCGGACTTACCCCGGAGACTGTGGCCCGGGCAATTGAGATGGTATCACCATGGGGTGTTGATGTTTCCTCCGGTGTGGAATCAAACGGGATAAAGGATACAGCTAGAATCAAAGCCTTTGTTGATGCAGTAAGGAGAGCCGATGGAAGAAAGGAATAGGCAGTTACCCAACGAACGGGGGTACTTCGGCGAGTTCGGGGGCAAGTTTGTCCCCGAGACACTGATGCCGGCGCTTGGTGAGCTAGAGCAGGCCTACCGCGACGCCCGGGCCGACCCTGCCTTCGAACAGCGGTTTGAGCAGCTGTGTCGGCAGTACATCGGCAGACCCACCCCGCTATATCCAGCCGAGCAGCTATCGGCAGAGATGGGTGGTGCTGTCATCCTGCTAAAACGGGAAGACCTGGCCCACACCGGCGCCCACAAGATTAACAACGCCCTGGGGCAGGGGCTGCTGGCGAAACGGATGGGTAAAACACGAATCATTGCCGAGACCGGCGCCGGGCAGCACGGGGTAGCTGCCGCTACGGTATGCGCTATGTTGAACCTCAACTGCATCATCTATATGGGAGAAGACGATATCAAGCGCCAATCACCTAATGTCTTCCGCATGAAACTGCTGGGTGCCGAGGTGCGCTCTGTAAACTCAGGCAGCCGCACCCTAAAGGATGCTATCAATGAGGCTATCCGGGACTGGGTTACCAATGTCGAAACCACCTACTACCTCTTCGGTACTGTAGCCGGCCCGCACCCCTACCCGATGATTGTCCGTGACTTTCAGTCGATAATCGGCAGAGAAGCCAAAGACCAGACCAGGGATATGTATCATCGGCTTCCTGACTATCTGGTTGCCTGTGTCGGTGGGGGAAGCAATGCTATGGGGCTATTCTTTCCCTTTTATGCCGATAAAGAGGTTAAGTTCGTCGGCGTCGAAGCTGGTGGGGGCGGGCTGAAGAGCAGTCACCACGCTGCTTCGCTTGCCGCCGGTAGGAGCGGCGTACTGCACGGTACCAGGTCGTACCTACTCCAGGACAAAAGCGGCCAGATAATGGAAACCCACAGTATCGCCCCCGGTCTAGACTACCCAGGGGTAGGCCCCGAGCATAGCTACTATAAAGATACCGGTAGAGCCAGCTATGTAGCTGTCACTGATGCCGAGGCGTTGGAAGGTTTCCGACTCCTCTGTAACACCGAGGGTATTATCCCGGCGTTGGAATCAGCCCACGCTATCTACTACGGGGCCAGACTGGCTGCCGGGCTACCTCGGGACCAGCTTGTCGTGGTTAATCTTTCCGGACGTGGTGACAAGGACCTGGATATTGTCGTTAAAGCAATAGGGATGGAACTATGAGTCGTATTCAGACTATCTTTAGACCGGGATATAAGGCACTCATTGCCTACTTAACCGTGGGCTACCCTACCCTGGAAACCACCCTTGAAGCGGCCGTTCTGCTTGCCAGCAGTGGCTGTGACATCATTGAGTTGGGTATCCCCTTCTCTGATCCCCTGGCCGATGGCGCTACCATCCAGAAAGCAAGCTACCAGGCACTCAAGCAGGGGGTTACACCACAGGTCTGTTTGGAAGCAGCCCGGAAGCTAAAAGAGAAGATAGCCACGCCCCTGGTCTTTATGGGCTACTATAATCCGATACTCAACTTCGGACTGGAGGCCTTCTGCCGCTCGGCAAGCCGAGCCGGGGTTGATGGTCTGATAATCCCCGACCTGCCCCCGGAAGAAGGAGTGGAACTGGAGGCAAATATGAAAAAGCACGGGCTGGATCCTATCTACCTGCTGAGCCCCACCAGTTCCGAGGAACGTATCTCCCTGGTAGCGGAAAGGTCCGGCGGGTTTATCTACCTGGTCTCCCTGACCGGCGTCACCGGAGCCAGGCAAAGCCTGCCTATGGAGCTGGAGAGCTTCGTCCAGAGGGTCAGGGAAAAAGCAGGGCTACCGCTCTGCGTAGGGTTTGGCATATCCAGCCCGGAGCAGGCCAGGAGGGTAGCCAGAACAGCCGATGGTATTATTGTCGGCAGCCGCCTTATTCAACTAATCGAAGAGGATAGCTCTCTCTCTTCCCTGAAGTCCTTTACTCTGAGCTTGAGAGAGGCCCTCGACCAATATCACTAAGGTAGAAAGGAGGAAACAGGATAAGAAACAGGTTACTATGCTCACGATATGAGGTATTCCCTTATGTCATAGGGGGAAGATACCCCATAAATTAAAAGATTACAGGAGGTAAAATTGGAGAGAACAAAGTTCATTCTTGACGAAGAAAAGATGCCGACCAGATGGTATAACATCCTGCCCGACCTCCCCGAGCCTCTACCGCAGGTATTACACCCGGGTACCAAGCAGCCGATAACCCCCGACGATTTGGCGCCGCTGTTTCCGATGGGTCTTATCATGCAGGAGTTCAGCCCGGATCGCTATATCGAGATTCCTGAAGAGGTGCAGGTGATTTACCGCACCTGGAGACCGACGATTCTGCATCGAGCACACCAACTGGAGAAACGGCTGGACACGCCGGCCAAGATTTTCTACAAGTACGAAGGGACCAGCCAGGCGGGTAGTCACAAGCTCAACACCGCAGTGGCCCAGGCTTACTACAACAAGGTAGAGGGCACCAAACGGATAGCAACTGAGACCGGAGCCGGGCAGTGGGGTAGTGCCCTGGCAATGGGCTGTATGTTCTTTGATATTGAACTTAAGGTATACATGGTCAGGATCAGCTATGACCAGAAGCCCTACCGCCGCATTATGATGGAAACCTTTGATGCCCAGTGTATCCCCAGTCCCAGTCCCGACACCAAGGCAGGACGGGATATGCTGGCGAAAGACCCCGACTGCCCCGGCAGCCTGGGACTGGCTATCAGTGAGGCAGTTGAGGATGCCGCCTCCCGTGAGGACACCCACTACTCTCTGGGCAGCGTGCTCAACCATGTCCTACTGCACCAGACCATTATAGGTGAGGAGACCAGACTGCAGATGGAGATGGCCAACGCCTATCCTGATATCATCGTGGGCTGTATGGGAGGTGGCTCAAATTTCGCCGGGCAGTTTATACCCTGGATGAGGGATAAGCTTAGCGGAGCCAAGCCTGACTTGCAAATTATCGGCGTTGAACCGGCAAGCTGCCCCACCCTAACCAGGGGGCCATACGCCTATGACTTTGGCGATGTTGCTGGATTGACCCCCCTGCTCAAGATGTATACTTTGGGCCACGGCTTTATCCCGCCGCCGGTTCACGCCGGGGGATTGCGCTACCACGGTATGGCGCCGATTATTTCCCACCTCCACAAACTGGGACTGATGGAAGCCAGGGCCGAGCATCAACTGGGTACCTTCGAGGCAGGCATCACCTTTGCTCGCACTGAGGGTATCATCAGTGCCCCGGAGCCGATGCACGCTATCAAGGTAGTTATTGACGAAGCTATCAAGTGCAGGGAGTCCGGTGAAGCGAAGACAATCCTGCTTGCCCATAGTGGACACGGGCACGTTGATTTGGCTGCCTACGATGCTTACCTCTCCGGTAAACTCAAGGACTATGAATTCCCTGAAGACAAGCTAAAAGAGTCACTGGCCGATTTGCCTAAGGTGTAAACTAGTCCAGGTAATTTCTTGGCTCTGAAACGCTTCATTTCGAAGCCAAGCCCCCCCCGCCATAGCTATGGCGGGGGGGCTTTTAGCAGGAGCGTCTACTTGCGCTACGGGTAACATTATGTCAACTATACCCTGCTGTAGAGGAGAATAGCTTATCAAGCAAACCTTAATGTGGCTCTTGACAGAACTTGTCGAGCAGATTAAAGTGTCTATTACATATGCTTGGCTATAATAACAGTACCAGCGATGTGCGTCGCTGGTACAGAAAAAGATAGGAGCGCATGCCACAAAGACCAAATAATAAAACCACCTCCTTAAAGCCTATCAAATGGTATAAGACGCTTACCACTACAAAGGGGCGGCGGGAAGCCGGGGTGTTTCTTATCGAAGGAGACCGGGCTATCAGACAGATTATCGAAGGCCGCCCGAATGAGATAACCGAGATTATAACGAAAGGAGATCTGTCCCCTGTCTATTCTAATTACCCACGGCGGGAGGTTGCCGAGAGCCAGTTCCGTGCCATCTGCTCGACCAGAACACCCCAGGGACCTATCGCCGTGGTCCGTATCCCTCAGGACATCTACTCCGACCGACTGCCTCAGGATAGCGGCGGCAGAGTCCTGCTGCTCGAAGATATTCAAGACCCCGGTAATGTGGGCACCCTCATTCGCACCGCCGCCGCCTTTGATTATGCCGGGGTTATCCTCAGTGGGAAATGCGCCGACCCGCTATCGCCGAAGTGTGTCCAGGCAACCGCCGGCAGCATCCTATCGCTATGGTTGAGGAGAACCCCCCACTATCTCGAACTAGCGGAGACACTGAAAAAGAACGGGTATTCTCTCTCTGTCGCCGAGCTCGGTGGTATGAATGAGCCGTCGGTCCTCCGCTATCAAGGCAGGTTCCTACTGGCACTGGGTAATGAGGTTTCAGGCCCTTCGCCCGCACTAATGAGTATGGCAAACCACCGGGTTAGAATTGCCATCGCCCGGGAAAAAGCGGAATCGCTGAACGTAGCCGTCTGTGGGGCAATCTGTATCTATTTAAGCTCACAGAAATAGTGCTTGAGGTTATCGCACCTCCGGCTCGAAATGACTAATAAGAACAGGGTGAGGTGCTATATGAGCAAACAACTCATAATTGCCATAA
Source organism: uncultured Dehalococcoidales bacterium (assembly GCA_964649385.1). Classification (GTDB taxonomy): domain Bacteria; phylum Chloroflexota; class Dehalococcoidia; order Dehalococcoidales; family UBA5760; genus UBA5760. The sequence continues at coordinate 13,374 of CAZYRA010000004.1, forward strand.
AGATATGCGCATGCTACAATAATAGCTAATGAAAAAGACAAAGCTAAAATATCTCTTACTCGGTATTCTTCTCTTATCCTTTACCCTGCTGGGTAGCGGATGTACCTGGATAGCAGATATAGCAGGTGACTGGCTGCCGCAAATACCCGAGGTAGAAGAATCGCCGGCTGCTCCCACCCCTGCACAACCAGCGGCTACCCCGATTGACCCCGCCTGGCAACCACCGCCCTGCGATGGCGATAAAGCAACGCTCCCCAATTTTATCGACGTTGTGGCTAAGGTCAAGCCTTCAGTAGTAACGATACAGACAGAGGCAGGCGCTGGCTCAGGCTGGATTATCGAGGAGGATGGGATTATCGTAACCAACAACCATGTGGTTGCCAGCGCCCGGGATATCGTCATACTCTTGGACGACGGCAGGACATTCCCTGCACAAGAGGTACGTACCGACCCGCTTACCGACCTGGCAGTGGTCACTATTGATATCCAGAACCTGCCGGCAGCCGATATCGGGGACTCCTCGGAGCTACAACTTGGAGAGCCAGTAGCGGTCATCGGGAATGCCTTGGGAGAGGGGATAAGTATGACCGGAGGCTGGGTCAGTCAGCTCGAGGTTACCCTTCCGGTATCAGCGGGACAGACACTGGACGACCTTATCCGCACCGATGCTGCCATCAACCCCGGTAACAGCGGTGGACCGCTGGTTAATATGGCAGGAGAGGTAATCGGCATCACCAGTGTCAAGATTGCCCAGGTCGGCGTCGAGGGCTTTGGCTATGCCATCAGTATTAATACCGCTAAGGACGTTATCGACCAGCTAATCGTGAGGGGCTACGTGCTTCGCACTTACCTGGGGGTCAGGCTTTCCGACGTAAACCAAGTAGTAGCCTTCTTCAATAATCTATCCGTAGATAAAGGGGCTATGGTCTCCTTTGTCTCTCCGGACAGCCCAGCTTACGAAGTCGGTCTTGAAGAAGGGGATGTTATCGTGGGTCTGGATGATGAGGAAATAGCTACTGCCCGGGACTTAATTGAGGTGGTACACTCCTGTCAGATTGGACAGGAGGTGAAAATAGTCTACTGGCGTGGTGATACTGAATATACTGTCTACGCCACCCTCGTGGAAAGCCCACCACCATACTAATCCAGTCGGCTCACTCCCAGTGCTATATCATGACCACTCAGCCTATAGCTCTCTGTAAAGTTATCTTCTGAGGGGATACCCTCAACAATCTTTCGGGACAGCGTTTCCTGCTTGATATAGCCAGCAAAATCACTTACTACCTGCCGGACATAAGAGCCACCCTGATAATAGGTGACAATATGGTCGGCAATATCAAATCCGGCGGAGCGGCGCATCGTCTGCAGTCGGTGTACTATCTCTCGCGCCAACCCCTCGGCAAGAAGCTCCGCAGGAATCTCAGTGGGGACAGCTATCGAGTAATCACCCTCCGAACTGGTAACATAACCTTCTTCCTCTAGCCTGGCTATGTCATCAATAATTTGGAAATCTTTTATGTTAAGCTCTTCCAGTATCTCAGGCTTGACCCTCTCCAGAGCCTGCCGCTCCGATATTGAACTCAAGGTGACGTAATTGACTGCCAGCGGCTGGCGGACCTTAATCCCCGCCCTGCTGCGGGCCGCCCGACCCAGGCTTGATATCTTCATCGCCAGCCGGGTATCACTGGACAACCGTTTATCAACCAAGGTCACATCGGCTGAAGGGAAATCAGCCAGATGGACGCTTGAGGAAGCCTCAGGAAACGCCGTGCCGACCAGATTTCGGTACAACTCCTCGGCTAGAAAGGGAGTAAACGGGGCCAGTAGCTTAGATAGCGTGACCAAACACTGATAAAGGGTACGGTATGCCGAGAGCTTATCAGTATCATTCTCGCTCTTCCAGAACCGCCGGCGGCTACGGCGCACATACCAGTTAGAGAGGGCATCCACAAAACCTTCTATCTTACGCCCCGCCTCGGTAGGGTTATAAGCCTCCAGCGCTCCGTCAACATCAACGATAAGCTGATTAAGCTCAGAGATAATCCACCTATCCAGTCCTGATGGCTCGGGTCCTCCCCCCGTCTCAGGAGTGAAATGGTCGATATTGGCATAGGTAACAAAGAAGGAGTAGACATTCCATAGTGTGAGCAGGAAGCGGCGGCTTATCTCAGAGACCAGCTTTTCCGAGAAACGGCGTACGTTGCCCGGTGGTGAAGTGGTAAGGAAATACCAGCGTATAGCATCAGCGCCATACTTATCTATCATCGCCATCGGCTCGACCACATTCCCTCTTGCCTTACTCATCTTCTCACCCTTATCATCCAAGATATGCCCCAGACAGATAACATTCCTGAAACTGGGCTGGCCAAATAACAGGGTAGAGATAGCGTGCAGACTATAAAACCAGCCCCGGGTCTGGTCAACCGCCTCACAGATGTAATCGGCGGGGAAGCGGCCGTCCACGAGCATGTCCCCGTTTTCAAATGGGTAGTGCCATTGAGCAATGGGCATCGCTCCGGAATCAAACCAGCAATCAACTACCTCGGGTTCCCGCCTCATCTGCGCCCCACACCGGCAACAGGTAAAGGTTATTTCATCAACAAAGGGACGGTGCAGGTCCAGGGATTCCTTAAACCCGCTGGTACCGGGTTTATTCCTCAATTCCTCGATGCCACCAATGCACTCACAGTTGTCACAGGCTTCGCAGCACCACACCGGCAGTGGCGTACCCCAGTAACGCTCACGGGAAAAAGCCCAGTCGATGTTGTTCTGCAGCCAGTCACCGAAACGGCCGTACTTGATATGCTCTGGGTACCAGTTTATCTCCCGGTTTCCGTTAATGAGCTCTTCTTTTACCGCAGTGGTCCGGACATACCAGGTCTGCTTGGCATAGTAGAGCAGGGGTGCTTGACAGCGCCAGCAGAAGGGATAGGTATGGTGAACCGTCTCACTACGAAAGAGCAGCCCCCTTGCCTTCAGGTCATCCAGAATAAGAGGGTCAGCCTCCTTAACAAACCTGCCTGAGAAGGGGTAGCTGCCGGTAATATTCCCCTCTAAGTCTACCGGGTGGACAAAATCAAGGCCATTATCCTGCCCTGCCTGGTAGTCAACCTCACCATAAGCAGGGGCAACATGAACGATACCGGTTCCGTCCTCCATAGAAACAAAATCGGTAGCAATCACCGGGTAATTTAGAATGCCCTCCTTCTTCCATATGATATCTGGCGAAGGCTTCCCTTTTTTATCCAGTAATGTCATTGTTTCAACAGGTATATTGAAATCGAACGGATTAAATAGAGGCTCGTACCTCAATTCGACTAAACCAGCACCATCTACTTTAGCGGTGACTGGCACATCAGCTAATCCAGCTTGTTCCAGCCGAGCAGAAGCTAAAATAAGATATTCATCATCAAGTTCTACAATCGAGTATTCAGCATCAGCGGCCACCGCCAGAGCGGTGTTGCCAGGCAGTGTCCATGGGGTAGTCGTCCAAGCCAGTAAGTAAACAGGTTTGTCCCCTACGTGGTCAAGAAGCCACTTAGCAAAATCTGCTGTTCTGTCGCCATAACCACTGCGCAATTTTTCAAGAAAACCCGGTCCTGAATATATCGACTTCGCAACTTTAAACTTTATGTAAACCGATGGGTCCTTAGTATCATCCTGATAGCCCAGGGCAACCTCGTGAGAGCTTAAAGACGTGCCGCAGCGGGGGCAGTGAGGGGTAACCCGATAGCCCTGATATACCAGCCCCTTATCCCACATCTGCTTGATTGCCCACCAGACAGTCTCAATATAGCTGTTGTCCATGGTGATATAGGGGTGTTGCTGGTCGACCCAAAAACCGATACGCTCGGTCATCGTATTCCATTCCTTAAGATAGCCCAAAACACTCTCTCGGCAGAGGGCATTAAAACGGTCGATGCCGTATTCCTCAATCTGTGTTTTGCTGGAGAATCCCAGCTTCCTTTCTACCTCCAGCTCTACCGGCAGCCCGTGCGTATCCCAACCAGCGATACGCGGGGCGTAATAGCCTTTCATCGTCCTGTAGCGAGGGATAACATCCTTAAAGACACGAGCCAGCACATGGTGTATCCCGGGACTGCCGTTTGCCGTGGGCGGGCCTTCATAGAAGACGAAGCGGCGACCTCCCCGCCGAGCGTCAATGCTTCGCTCAAAGATACTGTTTTTCTGCCACCAGCCTAATATAGACTGCTCCATCTCAGGGAAGGCTACCCGGCTGGCTACGGAATGGAACATAACAGAAGGCCTTTCTACCAACAGTTTAGTCTAAATCGATATAAAGAATCCCGCCCTCCAGGACGGGACCAAGACACTTGTGGTAACCCTACCTTACCTGACCAGAGACTTACCACACTAGCAATATAATCCTGGAAGGACCTTTACTACTTCGGCCGGATAACTACCTTACGGGCCTCACCCAGGCCGACACTCTCAGTGGTAACATCAGGATGATCAGACAGGGCCAGATGGATAACACGCCGCTCATAGGCCGGCATCGGCTCCAAGGTAAACGGCTTCCCACTGTCCTCGACTTGCTCCGCTAGGCGACACGCTAAAGCCTGTAACTCTTCAGAGCGGGACTGCTTGTATCCTTCGACATCAACAACTATAGGCAGCCAGATTTTCGTTTGATGGCCCACAACAAGCCTGAGAATAAATTGCAGGCAGGCCAAGGTCTGACCCCGACGCCCAATCAAAATACCCAGGTCATCACCCTCAATATCAAAGGTAACCGGGGCAGAAGATTCTTCTTCCCCAACAACTTCTTTAGCCTGAGGTACTACTGAAGCCACCACCCCCATTTTCCCAAGCAGTGCTTCCAGTACACCCCTGGCTACCTCAGTAATATTGCTATCTCCCTCGCCGGTAGACACTGATAGCTCCTCCCTAATCTGGCTTGCTCGTCCCCACACCGAACCCCACTTTACCTCCCCTTAGGACGATGCCCCCTGCTTCGTTTAGACTGACGCCGTATTGTTTTCGCATCTCCCGGGTATCCTGCGCCACGGGGCTTATCCGCGGATACATCACCACCTGCTTCATCCTCCGGAGTACTGGCCGGCACAACAATATCAGCCTCCATAGCCGTAATACCGGCCGACTGCTCCGCCTGGGCAATGCGCTTCTTAAGGTCACCGCTGCTCTTTCCGATACTGGCCTTGACCACCGCCCTTCCCCCTTTCGATTTGGACAGGCCACCCCACCCACCGGTAATAAAGTACTGCATAATAATGGTAATAATATTGGACGCTACCCAGTAGAGAGCTAGGCCGCTGGGGAAACTCATTGCCAAAAAGCCGAACATGAGCGGCATCATCCACAGCATTAACTGACTCTGAGAACGCTGCTGTGGGTCGGTGCTATCAGGCGTCACCATCTTCTGCTGCAGCCACATAGTAACCCCGACCAAGACGGCTAAGGGCGTATCAGGATTCTCCAGGCTAAACCAGAGAAAGCTGTTGTTCAAAGGCACCATCGTATAGACCACCGGCCAGGACCAAAGAGACTTGGACAGCCCCAGTAGATCCTCGGGAGTTATGGCTAAAAGCCGTATAATCGACTGGTAGAGGGCTATCCAGATGGGCATCTGGATTAACATCGGCACTCCACAACCAGCCGGGCTCACCCCCGCCTCCCGATACAGCTTCATCTGTTCGTCAGCCAGCCGCTTCTTATCCTTGGCATACTTCTTCTGTAGCTCGGCAATCTTTGGCTGAAGCTCCTGCATTGCCTTGGTAGAACGAAGCTGCTTCACGGTAAGAGGATACATAGCAAAGCGAATAATAATGGTTAAAATAATGATAGTCAGCCCCAGGCTACCGTACAGATAGCTGGACAGCGCGACCAGCGAGTTTATCATCAGCGCTACCGGGCCTGCATTCCACCATTCCATTAACTAAAGCTACCTCACTTACCTAACTTAAAGAAACGGGTACCCATACCTCTCTCCCCGTCTCGGCATCCACCGCGTAAAGAGTATCATGCTTAGAGGTCTGGGCATGAATATAAACAACCCCCTCACTGGCACAGAGGGGAGCACGTATCACTTCATCATCGTTGCTCACTGTAAATATGGAGGTGCTAACCATATTACTACTGGTATCCAGAGAAAACACCCGCCCTTCCTGGGAAGCAATAATAACCTTATCACCGACCACTACCGGTGATGAGCTAATCGGGCTGTCCAGCTCAGCGGGAACAGCCACCTCATAACCGCTTTCGGTATCCAGCATATAGACCTTACCGTCAAGATTCGGCGCATAGATGATGTTATCATAGGCTATCGGTTGTGCCCAGAACCACTTGTCGGCCTCAACCTCGGAACGCCATCTCAGACTGCCATCAGCAGCATCCACGGCGTAAATGTGCCGGTCAAAGGAGCCGATATAGACTGTATCGTTATAGACTAGGGGCGTCGAGACAATGCCCCCCTCAGTTTCAAAGTGCCACTTTTCAGTGCCGTCGGCAACATTAAGAGCATAGACCTTTTTGTCAAAAGAGCTAACATATACCGTCTCCCCGCTAACCACCGGGGTCGACCAGACCTTATCCCCAGTCTGGAATTCCCACTCCTTACGGAACTCATCGACACCAAGTGCATAGACCTTACCGTCATCACAACCAAAATAGACCCTGCCTCCGGATACAACTAGCCCGCCAACTATAGATTCAAGGTTATCATCAAGGGGATACACCCGCTCCCGATAGCCTGAAGTGGAATTAACGGTGTAAACCCTGCCATCATAGCCGCCGACATAAACCAAATCCCCATCCACTGCCGGAGTGGTGTAGACAGCCACCGTCTCTTTCGAGGTCCCCAGAGGACAAGCCGTCCATAAGGGATTACCGTCCGATTTGTTCAGGCCGACCAATTCCCCTTCCAGAGAAGCGACAAACAGGGCGTCATCAGTTACTGTCACCCCCGACCAGCCTACCGGCGTTGACCTCACAGTACACCCGGAAAAGAGTAAGCCACCGAGAACTAGGATAACTGCCAGCAGAAGCAACAGCTTGCCCGGTAGTATCTTATCTTTAATCTGCACCTATCTACTCACTCCCTCTGAAAACATCATTTATTGGGCACCGGGTCATAGCCACCCGGGTATAGAGGATGACAGCGGGCTATTCTCCTTGCTCCCAGCCACACACCCCTAAAAACCCCAAATCTCTCAATAGCCTCATAGGTATATTGAGAACAGGTCGGGTAATAACGGCAGGATGGTGGCCTGGTTGGCGAGATATGCCCCTGATAAAACCTGACTAATGCTAAAGCTAACTTTTTCATACTCCTTCAGCTACTGAGGACTAGCCCTCTGCTCTGCCACACTCAGTAACAGACCTTGTTGACGAAACTTTCTCTTTAATTAGCAGACCAGCCCTCAATAACAAATCCCTAACTGCTCTGCTGAGGATACCATAATCAGCAGCAGCTGTTGCAGGACGAGCGATGAAAACAACATCCCATCCCATCTTAATTGGTGCCGCGAGCAATATCTCACGGAGCAGGCGCTTGACCCGGTTTCTGGTGACTGCATTACCTACCCGCCGGCTGATCGAGAAACCATACCGTGATAAAACAAGCCCGTTAGGTAAAACCTTCACCACCAACAGACTATTCGCCCACGACCTCCCCTCCCTATAAACTACGGCGTACTGCGCCGACTTTCTAATCCACCCTTCACCCCTCATATCCCCACTCCTAACCAATTTACCAGGAAAGAGGCTACTCATCAAGGGAAGACCGAGCCTTTACCTTCTAACAATCCCTTCCTGCTCACCACTCCCAAAAAAGAAGTGGTAATCCCGGATTTTCTGGACAACGCTATTACCCCAAAGAAAATATGCCCTCAAGTTAGGGGGGAACACTGAACATAGTACTCATGAGGATAGGATACTAGATGGCATCTTGAGAAGTGATATTTGCGGTATCATACCACAGTCAATCTCTTACGGCCCTTAAGCCGCCTTGCTTTTAAGACAGCTCGCCCCCCCCGCGTGCTCATTCTCGCCAGAAAACCATGCTCACGCTTCCTCGGGATTCTCTTTGGCTGATAAGTCCTTTTTGGCACTTCAACTCCTAAAATAAGCTGAAGTAATTATACTTACTTGCTTCTTGCCTGTCAACTATTCACTTAAGCCAGGATATTGTACCGGCATTTTCGGGGGTATGTAGCCCCCCTATATTCTAGATCAACCTTCCCCTTGACAAATAAGGGCTAAAAATGGTAAATTCAGCAGTAATTAGCAATCTCAGGTTAAGACTGCTAACCGGAGTAAAAGGGTACAAATGTTATCCACAAGAACAGAGACGATACTCAAATCCATAGTAGGGCAGTATATTGTGAGAGCGGTACCGGTAGCTTCACAAAGTATTGTCAGTGACCATGAACTTAAGGTAAGTCCGGCTACCATCCGTAACGAGATGGCAAACCTGGAACAGGAAGGTTACATCAAGCGTCAACACCACTCGGCAGGAAGTATTCCCTTAGACAAGGGCTACCGCTACTATGTAGAATCGCTGGGTGAGATTGAGCTCCCCTTGACCGAGCAGCGGATGATAAGCCATCTCTTCCACCAGGTAGAAGGGGAATTGGAAGAATGGTTAAGGCTAACCGCTAAACTCATCGCTCAACTGGCGCAGAATATGGCTATCGTTACGCTGCCCAAGCCGGTGAATTGCCGGTTCCAGTACCTGGAGCTGGTTGCTCTCCAGGACTCGATGGCGCTAATTGTCCTTGTTCTGCGCGGCGCCAAGATAAAGCAGCAGCTAATAACCTTTGTCCAGTCTATATCTCAACCCGAACTCATCACTATCGCCAACAAACTGAATACTGCATATTCCGGCCTGACCTGTCCACAGATTTTGGCTAAGGAAATAGATCTCTCCCCTGTTGAAAAACAGCTAACCGACTGCCTGGTAAAGATTATGCGGTCTGAATATAAGCAAGACTATGAGGAACCCTACCTTGATGGCCTGCACATGATGCTCAACCAGCCAGAATTTGCTGACAGCCAGCGACTGCAATCCTTAATGGAGCTTATCGACCAGCGCAGCATCCTCAGGATTATCGTTCCGGAAGGACTGGCTAGTCAGGGAATACAGGTAGTTATCGGTGGGGAAAATAAGGCGGCTGTCATTCAGGACTACAGCGTGGTTATCGGCCGATATGGGCTGCCTAATGAAGCAACAGGTACTATCTGTATCATCGGTCCTACCCGAATGCCCTATGCCCGAGCCATTTCTGCCATAAGCTACCTTTCTTCAGTACTGGGCAGTCTGGCCGGCGAGCTGTATGGAGAGGAGCCGTCCCATCCCGACGATAATTGAACAGAGAGGTAACAAATAATGGACCAGCAAGATTCGGCAGATCTAAATGGTGAATTAGCGCCGGAGTTTACCGAAGTAGAGGATATAGAGTTATTAAAGCAAGCCCTGACTGAGGAGAGAGAAAAGTCGGCAGCTAATCTGGCTGGCTGGCAGAGAACCCAGGCAGACCTGATGAACTACAAACGCCGCGCTGAGCAGGAAAAGGAAGAGATTGGCAGGTTTGGTAATACCGCCATGATGCTCAGCCTGCTGCCCATCATGGACGACCTGGAGCGGGCCCTTATCTCCATTCCTGATGACCTGGCGAAACATAGCTGGGTAGATGGCATCAGACTTATTGAACGCAAACTCCAGGCAAATCTGGAGGTACAGGGGTTATCCCAAGTCAAGGCACTTGGGGAGCCATTTGACCCTAACCTTCATGAAGCGATGATGCAGGGTAAGGGGAAAGAGGGGACAGTTGTTGAGGAGATAGAAAAAGGCTACAAGCTAAATAATAGACTCATTCGCCCATCCAAGGTAGTTGTGGGCAGCGGAGAAGAAAAGGAGGAATAAACTATGGGAAAGGTTATTGGTATTGACTTAGGCACTACTTTCTCCTGTGTTGCGGTAATGGAAGGAGGAGAACCCAAGGTCATCCCCAATTCTGAGGGAGGACGTACTACCCCCTCAGTAGTTGCAGTAAGTAAGTCCGGTGAGCGCCTGGCTGGGCAGGTAGCCAGACGCCAGGCCATCACTAATCCTGACAATACCATCTTTAGCATCAAGCGCTTGATGGGACGCCGGTTTGACGAGTCCTGCGTAGAGTGCGATAAGAAGCTACTGCCGTTTGAGATAACTAGAGCGGCCAACGGTGACGCCAAAGTCAAGATGGGGGATAAAGAGTACAGCCCGGCGGAAATTTCGGCGATGATTCTGCAAAAGCTCAAGGTGGATGCCGAAGCCTACCTTGGCGAGAAGGTTAACGAAGCAGTAATCACGGTGCCCGCCTACTTCAACGACAGCCAGCGCCAGGCAACCAAGGATGCCGGCAAGATAGCCGGACTGGAGGTGCTCAGGATAATTAATGAGCCAACCGCGGCTGCTCTGGCCTATGGAATGGATAAGAAGGAAGAAGAGACTATCGCCGTTTATGACCTCGGGGGTGGCACCTTCGATATATCCATACTGGAGCTGGGTGAAGGCACCTTCCATGTCAAGTCAACTAACGGTGATACTCACCTCGGTGGTGACGACTTCGACCAGCGCGTTATGGACTGGCTGTGTGACGAGTTCAAGCGGGAGCAGGGGATAGACCTCAGACAGGACAAAATGGCTCTCCAGCGGTTGAAGGAAGCCGCCGAAAAGGCTAAGTGTGAGCTATCCACCCTTCAACAGACCGAGGTAAACCTTCCCTTTATCACAGCCGATGCCAGCGGCCCTAAACACCTTAGTATCAACCTCACCAGGGCTAAGCTGGAGCAGTTGGTAATGGACCTAGTAGAGAAAACCCTGGGGCCCTGCCGCCAGGCCCTGCAGGATGCGGAGAAAACCGTAGCCCAGATTAATGAAATGGTTATGGTCGGCGGGCAGACCAGAATGCCTCTGGTTCACGATAAGGTAAAGCAGTTCTTCGGCAAGGAACCCCATAAAGGGGTCAATCCTGATGAGGTAGTAGCTATCGGCGCTGCTATCCAGGCAGGAGTCCTCAAGGGCGAGGTCAAGGACGTACTGCTGCTTGATGTCACCCCGCTTACTCTCGGCATTGAGACTCTTGGTGCTGTGGCTACCCCGCTTATCCCGCGCAATACCACCATCCCGACTTCAAAGAGTCAGATTTTCTCGACGGCAGCCGATAACCAGCCGACTGTCGAGATTCACGTGCTCCAGGGAGAGCGGCCAATGGCAACCGATAACAGGACCCTGGGGCGCTTTACGCTTGATGGTATTCTACCGTCGCCAAGGGGCATGCCCCAGATTGAGGTAACCTTTGATATCGACGCTAACGGTATCCTTAATGTGAAAGCACATGATAAGGGGACTGGCCGGGAGCAGAAGATCACCATTACCGCTTCCAGCGGGCTTTCTAAGGAAGAGGTGGAACGGATGCAGCGAGAGGCAGAGACGCATGCCACTGAGGATACCCATCGGCGTGAAGAGATAGAGGCACGCAACAGCGCTGATACACTAGCCTATACTGCGGAGAAGACACTGCGGGAGCAGAAAGACAAGATACCTTCAGACCTAAATCAGGAGGTGGAAGGTAAAATAGCCGCCGTACGCTCAGCACTACAGGGGAGTGACATTGAGACCATTCGCCAGGCGACACAGGAACTAAATAGCGTAGTGCAAAAAATAGGCGCTGCTATCTACCAACAGCAACCACCACCGCCAGGTGCTGAACCACCCCCACCCAGTGGCGAGGAGCCGCCGGGCAAAGACGAAGATGAGGGCACCGTAGAGGGAGAGTTCCGCGAGGTCTAATAAATATAGAATACTCCTCATCTCATTAGTAAGGAGGTGAGGAAAAGGGGATGGGGTTGCAATATGCCAACAAAGCGGGACTACTATGAAGTCCTCGATATCAGTAGGGATGCTACCGACGAAGAGGTACGAAAGGCTTTCCGTAAGCTAGCCTTTAAGTATCACCCCGACCATAACCACAGCGATGGCGGTACCGGCGAGAAGTTTAAGGAGATAAATGAAGCCTACGAAGTCCTCTCTGACCAGGAGAAGCGCTCTGCCTATGACCGTTTCGGACACGGCGATACCGAGGGGTTGTACGGGCGTGGCTTTGAGGGATTCGGCTTCAACGGTTTCGGCGACATCTTTGATGCTTTCTTTAGCGGAGCTACCACGGCTACCCGCCAAGGACCCCAGCGTGGCGCTGACCTGAGCTACAATATACCCATCACCTTCGAGGAAGCTGCCTTCGGTTGTGAAAAGGAGATTAGCATTATGCGTACTGAGGGCTGCTCCCTGTGCCAGGGTACCGGCTGTAGATCAGGCAGCCAGCCCAGCAGATGTCCCAATTGTAACGGCAGCGGTCAGGTGCGACGTACCCAGCAGAGCATCTTCGGCAGCTTCACTAATATTGCTCCCTGCTCTCAATGCCATGGTGAGGGTAGAATCATCACCGAACCCTGCCCTCAGTGCCGAGGGCTAGGTAAGGAAAAACACCAGCGCAATATTTCAATCAAGGTTCCGGTCGGGGTTGATAACGGCACTCAAATGCGCTTGAGTGGTGAAGGTGAGGCAGGAGAGAGAGGGGGCCACCCGGGAAACCTCTACATCACTCTGGCAGTCAGTCAGCACGAGTTCTTCATCCGGGACGGTGACGATATTAAGTACGAGTTACCGGTCAATTTCGCCCAGGTAGCTCTGAGTGCTGAGGTAGCGGTGCCCACCCTGGAGGGCAAGGTCACCATCAAGATACCAGCCGGTAGCCAGACAGGCCAGGTATTCAAGCTCAAGAGCAAAGGCATTCCACACCTCCAGAGAAGAGGACGCGGCGATCAGTTCGTCGAGCTAAAGGTGGTTACCCCTGACTCATTAACCAAGAAGCAGCGCCAACTCTTCGAAGAGCTGGCGGAGACTCTAAAACCGCTCTCGGAAAGACCGTAAGGGGGGGGTCAGTAACAAACCCGGATGTCCCCGGCTAGTCTTTTCCCAGCATTACCAAGCGGCTAAACATTAAGCGCGGTTATGGTAGTTGGAAAAGGAGAAAAGCTCCCAGTTATGCCCATCTAACTCATGGCTGGCTTCAACTGATACTACTTCAGCCACTACTTGGGGGGGAGTAGCCTCTTCAAACAACACCTGGTAGATCTTTTCCGTGACCGGCATCCCCAACCCGAGCTGCCGAGCCAGGTTCCTGGCACCAGTGGTAGTATTTACTCCCTCCGCCACAGCCGTCATTGAGTCGGTTATCTCATCAAGTGAATGCCCCTTGGCCAATTCGACACCGACATAGTGATTACGGCTTAGTGAGCTGGTGCAGGTAGCTATTAAATCACCCAGGCCGGCTAACCCAGAAAAGGTCAGTGGATTTGCACCAAGGGCGACACCCAGAGCCGCTATCTCAGTAAGCCCCCGGGTAATAAGGGCCGCCCTGGTATTATCACCAAAACCCAGTCCATCAACCATGCCCGCACCCAGGGCTATGATATTCTTTAGTGCCCCACCCAGTTCAACACCAATGACATCGGTATTGGTATAAACACAAAAGCTGGGGCTGGTCAGCAGCCGGCGAGCTCTTTCAGCAACGGCTTTGCTACCGGCAGCCACTACTGTAGCCGCCGGTAAATTATAGATAACCTCACGGGACAAATTAGGCCCGGACATGACACAAATATTGGGTTGTAAATCAGGGGCTATCTCCTCAGCAATTACCTGCGACATACGCTTATTACTGACCAGTTCCAGTCCTTTAGCAGCACTCACCACCAGCATTGAACTACCGATGTAGTCTCTGGCCAGCCTTATATTCTTTCGCATCGTCTGAGACGGCACAGCCAAGATTACCGCCTCCGTCTCAGCCATAGCCTCATTGAGAATACTGGTAATGGACAACCGGGCGGGGAAGCTGACACCAGGAATCAGGTCTGGATTAGGCCCCTCATTCCTGAGCTTGATGGCCTCCTGCTCAGTCCGAGCCCATAAGCTAACCTCCAGTCCCTTATTGGCCAAAACCACACCCAGTGTTTTCCCCCAAGTAGTAGTACCGATAATAGCAATCCTGGACATATATTACCCCTTGATTATCATTCTAGAGAATCGAAAAGGAGACGGTAAAGACCACCCCATTGCCTTAAGCCTTGTCACCCAGCTTACGCTCCTTACCTGCCAGCAAGCGGTTTATGTTACCCCGGTGCATAATAATGATAGCTATGGTACCAATTAAGACATAAATAAGGTACTCAATAGGGAACTTATTGAAAATGATCAGGGGGACAAATACGAAATAGGTACTTACTGCGGCAACAATAGAAGCTAATGAGACAAACCTGGTTAGTCCAGCTCCAATAATGAAGACCTCGCCACCGATGAGTGCTGCCGGCGGGAAGAGGACAACCAGCCCACCGAAAAAGGTCGCTACACCCCGTCCCCCTCCACGAAACTTAAGGAATACCGACCAGTTGTGTCCCGCCATAGCTGATAACGCAGCGATGACCTGGGCAACCAGCATTCCCCAAGCAAAGTTACCTACCACCAGATAGCCGCGACCAAATATCAGTCCGGCAATTATTACCGCCAGTGCCCCCTTTAACAAGTCCAGACAGAAAACAATAGCCGCTGCTTTATGACCGGCAACCCGTAAGACGTTGGTCGTTCCCAGTTTACGGCTGCCCCTGTTCCTGACATCTACCCCGGCCATCTTTTTTGTTACCAGCAAACCAAAGGGAATGGAACCCAGTAAATAACCGACTACCGCTACGATAATAAACTTGGCGATTATCATTGTTCACCCCTTGCCTTAAAGACAAAACGGATCGCTGTGCCGGCGAAGCCAAATGACTGACGCAGTTTGTTCTCAAGATAGCGCTGATATGAAAAATGTACCAGGTGAGGGTCATTAACAAAAAAGACGAAGGTCGGCGGATTCACTTCAGCCTGAGTTACGTATAGAATCTTTAGCTGGAGGCTACCCTTGCGGGGTAAGCCATGAGAAACTACCGCACGCTGGATAACGCTGTTAACGACAGCAGTAGGTAATCTCTTCAGCCTCTCCTGATATATCTTGAGTACCTGAGGCATAATCTTATCCACCCCCTCTCCCAGTCTAGCTGAAGTACAGAGCACCGGCGCATAAGCCACAAACTTAAAGTGGCCCTTTACATACCGGCTGAAATCAGTGGTACTCCCAGCTTCGACCAGGTCCCACTTATTCACCAGCAACACAATCCCCTTAGACGCCTGGCGAATATATCCAGCAACATGCATATCCTGAGCCGTTACCAACTCCGCGGCATCAAGGACCAGCAGGGCGATATCGGCACGATCAATAGCCCGCATGGTACGGATTACACTATACTGCTCCACCCCACCCTTTACCCGTCCCCGCCGCCTGATACCACCTGTATCAATGAGTAACACGCTTTCCCCTTCAAAGTCAAACGAGGTATCTATGGCATCACGGGTGGTACCCGGAATATCATCGACAATAGCCCGCTCACCACCCACAATAGCATTTAACAGTGTTGATTTGCCCACGTTTGGTCTGCCGACAATAGCCACCTTAATCGCTTCCGGCTCAGGCTCAACCAATGATGGCACCGGTAACAGCCGGGTAATCTCATCCAGCATCTCAGCTATACCTCGGCCATGATAGGCGCTAATTGCCAGTGGTTCGCCCAAACCCAACTGGTAAAACTCCACCACCCTGCTCTCGTATTTTGAATTATCCGCCTTATTAGCTACCAGTACTACGGGCTTATCTATCTTACGAAGGCTGTCTGCTATCTCCAGGTCGGCAGGCATAACTCCATCTCTGACATCCAGCAGAAAAATGATAGCATCAGCCTCTCTAATAGCCGTCTCGACCTGCTCATTAACCCCCTCAGCAATAGCGGAATCGGGCCTTAGTTCCAGCCCACCGGTATCAACTATAGTAAACTCACCCCCCGGACACAAAACACTGGCCATTATCCGGTCACGTGTTGTCCCCGGGAAATCATCTACAATAGCTATAGGCTTACCCACCAATCGATTTAAGAGGGTAGACTTACCAACATTTTGCCTGCCGACAATAGCGACAATAGGCTTCTTTGCACCCATTCTAAAGAAATTACCTCGCTTCTCCCTATTAATACTTACCCCCCTCTCCTCTGTAGGGAGAGAGGGACAAAATGAGGTTAATCGACAACGCCGGCATCACTCTACTAACGCCAGCTCTTTAGCAAACCTTACACTGGGGGGCTCAACCTCAGTCCTGGTAATCTTCTTGAAGCGGCTGATATTATCCCGGAACTCCTGTACGAAGGCATTATATTCCATAACAAATCGATTATACTGGTCTATTATCTCCTGAGGCAGTTTAACCTTCTCCGCCACCTCATAAAACTGCTCGGTAAATTCATAGTAATGGCTATTCATCAACCACAGCTCGTTCAGATAGGTGTGCAGATAGGTCTCGAGCCGGCCGCTTCGGACATCGCTCTCTACCCTGTCGAGAAAGCTTTTACACCAGGTATTAAAGATCCGCCGCGACATATCACACGCTCGCGCCCAGTCCCATAATTGGGGGTTATCAACCTTAAACAGGCTATCAATAATAGCAAAGATAGACAGGGAAGAATCGCCCATAAACCGTCGGTTAAAGTAGCCCGCTATCTGTCTCAGCTTCAGCAAGGAAAGCTCCAATTCTTTCCTTTTGGCCCCACTTACAGATAGTGTCAGCCCAATAACAAGAGTGGTAATCAGTACTGGCACCGAAGCTGAGATTGGCCAATCGTACCTGAGAGCAACCAACGCCAGTACTGTTATGACAATAGGGCACCATATCCAGTTACTTACGCTTCTTGGTACATTCACAATTATATTGTCCCCTTAACGGTAATCGGACAGCGGTATCTCCATACCGCCCAGCATCATTACCAGCAGTGTCTTCTGCATATGCAGCCTGTTCTCAGCCTGGTCAAAGACAACCGACCTAGGACTATCCAGAATACTTGCCGACACCTCCTCACTCCGGTGCGCCGGTAAGGGGTGCATAAATATGGCATCCCCCTTAGCCAAGGAGATGAGTTTATCGTCCACCCGGTAGCCATAAAACGTTTTTCGCCGCTCATCTGCCTCTTCTTCCTGCCCCATACTCGTCCAAACATCAGTATAAACAACATCGGCCCCGCTAACCACCCGCTGAGGCTCCTCGGTACACAATACTTCTGCCCCGCTATCAAGAGCGTAGCCCTGAGCCAAATATAGTATATCTTCCTTGACACGGTAACCAGCCGGGGAAGCAATCTTGAAGTTCATTCCCACCAGTGAAGCAGCCAGCATCAGGCTCTGCGATACGTTATTACCATCACCAACAAAGGCCAGTGTCAAGCCCCCCAGCCTCCCCTTTTTTTCATAGATGGTAAGAAGGTCAGTCAGTGCCTGACAGGGGTGTTCTAGATCGGATAGAGCGTTTATAACGGGTACACTGGCGTAGCTGGCCATAACCTCTAGTGTCCGGTGAGAAAATGTGCGGGCGGCAATAACATCTACATAGCGACTGAGCACACGAGCCACGTCATTGACCGGCTCGCGCTTGTCCAAGCCAACCTCAGCCGGGGACAGGTAGATTGCCTCACCGCCTAACTGCCGCATAGCCAGCTCAAAACTAACCCTGGTTCTTAGTGATGCTTTCTCAAAAACAAGAGCCATTGTCTTCCCTTTAAGCAAAGAAAGCCAGCCCCTGGCTTTCATATCGATAGCATCTTGTATCAGTGAATGAATATCCTCACTGCCAAGGTCAGATACCGAAAGCAAGTCCTTACCCTGCAAATTGCCCTCCATTTTCTAATAATCCACAGTATACCACGAAACAGAACTAGATATTAAGTATGGCGTATGGTGTATTAAGTAATGCATATAAAGTACAATATATTAGATAATCTATTGGAAAAGTATTGACAAAACAGCTAGACGCTGATAGCATCATGATGATTCTTTCTGTATCTCTATGTAGTCTAGTGATGTATCGGTTTGTTGCCGAAGCTCTGGACCTGGAATATACTCCTTTTCA
>CAZYRA010000005.1:0-7549 GCA_964649385.1 uncultured Dehalococcoidales bacterium
AGACATTCCAGCTGCCCTCCTTAGCAAGCACAATTGTATTACCATATTCCGTCAATTATGACGAATGCTTTTTACTTCAGCCCTTAACTACCAAGGGTACAGCCCGGCGCACGAACCATCAGAAGCGGTGCACAGTTGGATCGAATGACCTTCTCAGCGACACTGCCATGGGTCCACCTACTTGGGCCGGAGCGCCCATGACTAGCCATAATAACAAGGTCGCAGTTTTCCGTTTTTGCATAAATGATAAGCTCTTCAGCCGGATTACCCATTAGCATCTCCGTCTGCACCTTTATCCCTTTGCTCTCCAATCCCTTAGCTATCCTGTCAAGGTATTTTTGGCCCTGCTTCTCCAGCTTACCCCCGGCTTCAGGAACCAATGTTTCACCTAACGCGCTGCCATACTCCTCAACCGGTCTGTAGCCCTTGACACGCTCTGTAACACTCACCAGTATGATATCTGCTCCGCACTTTAATGCAATTTCTTCGGCATGAGGAAGAGCACACTCCGCCACCTCGGAACCGTCTAAAGGAACCATGATTTTCTTATACATCTGTTATCCCCCTTTTACTATTATATTATCGTCGTATTATATCAGTAAAAATATTAATACGGAATAATACTACTTACCATGATTTAGGTCACATTGGCAAAAAAGCTGACCGAACTACTGCCTATATGTATTTTAATTCTCTGGCGAACTGGTATAATATGAGTTCAATATAGCTGACTATTAATACCGAGTCAAGGAGGTCGACCAATAATGGGTAAATACAGATGTACAGTTTGCAACTACATCTACGACGAAGCAAAGGAGGGCAAGAAATTCTCAGAATTACCAGAGAGCTGGAGGTGTCCTGTATGTAACGCGTCCAAAGATGCTTTCTTCCCACTAACGGAAGAAAGCAGGAAAGGGACGGGAGAGACCAAAACGGTCTCTGATATTTTTGTTGAACAAATGGCCGAGTGGGGCATAAGGTATGTCTTTGGCATACCGGGGACATCCGCATTAGGTCTGGTCGAAGCAATCAGAAAGAATGCACGGATGAAGTTTATCCAGGTGCGGCATGAACAGACCGCCGCATTTATGGCCTCGGCCTACGGTAAGCTGACAGGACACGTAGCAGCATGTCTGAGTATAGCTGGGCCAGGGGCAACCAATTTGGCCACAGGACTATATGATGCCAAGCTCGATCATTCTCCGGTGCTAGCCCTGACCGGATTAGTGAAGAGACAGTTGATTGGCCCCGGGTCTTTTCAGGAAATCGACCAGCATTCCTTTTTCGAACCAATATGTGTTTTTAATAAGATACTGATGTCGGAAGACCAAACAACCAAATTAGTTACATTGGCAATTAAGCACGCTTTGCTGGAGAGAGGAGTATCTCATATCAGCATTCCTAACGACATCCAGAAGATTCCATATGATGCCAATGTACTTCCAATGCAGGGCAGGATACCAAATAGAAGTATTCTACAGAGTGAGCATCTAATAAAAAAGGCTGCTTCAACAATTGATGAGGCAAAGAGGCCCGTTATTATTTCTGGTTTTGGAGCCATTGGTCAGGGTGATAAATTGCTGCAATTAGCCAAAAAAATCTGTGCTCCTGTAGTAACGACCTTCAGGGGAAAGGGTGTTATTGATGAGGCTAACGAACTATATGTTGGCAGTCACGGGACAATAGGCTCAACAGCCGCTTCCAAACTAGTCCGAGGAAGTGACTTGTTAATTGTAGTCGGGTCTTCATTTTCCGATATGACCCAGATACCACCAAAGAGAATAATACAAATTGACATAGACCCTATGATGCTAGCAAAGAATTATCCATCTGAGGTCTCATTATGGGGTAGCAGCGCCGAGCTACTGCCTAAACTAACGGAGAATGTCATTGGAAAAGAAAACAGGGACTATCTGGCTGAAATAACCAAGCTGAGGAAAGAGTGGGCTGATCTACTGACTAAAGAAGCAGATTCATCCCGAACTCCAGTAAGGCCACAATA
Organism: uncultured Dehalococcoidales bacterium; assembly: GCA_964649385.1. Lineage (GTDB taxonomy): Bacteria > Chloroflexota > Dehalococcoidia > Dehalococcoidales > UBA5760 > UBA5760. The sequence continues at coordinate 2,003 of CAZYRA010000005.1, forward strand.
TATAATCAAAGTACTGAACGATAAAATAGCCGAAGATGCCATAATCTCTTTGGATGTTGGTGACAACGGCTGGTGGTTTGGTAGAAACTTCGTGATGAAGTGCACTCAAAAGATGGTTATGTCCGGTTATCTAGCTTCTATGGGTACCGGACTTCCGGGAGCCATCGCAGCACAGCTTGCATATCCAGGTAGGCAGGCTGTCTGTATTACAGGAGATGGTGGCTTTTCGATGGTTATGGGCGATTTCCTCACTGCCGTAAAATATGATCTGCCGATCAAGGTCTTCCTATTCAACAATAAGCAGCTCGGCATGATAATGCAAGAGCAAAGAATCGAGAACTATCCCAACTGGCAAACTGACCTATACAACTGTGATTTCGCGGAATATGCTCGAATCTGTGGTGGTGAAGGAATCAAAGTGAAAGACCCCGCAAAACTAGAAGGAGCTGTTGAACAAGCACTGTCATTAGCGAAACCTGTTATTGTAGATATTGATACCGATGCAAGGAGATTCGTGTAGCCCCCCACTCGAGAAACATAAATCCATTTCTTTAGAGATATGACCATGCAAGACAGCACGATCCGAGTTAGGTCCTAGGATTAACATTTGATAACCACAACTTCATCTGACAATTGAGAATCCTATATAAGCTTTCGTTTGATATAAGCGATTTGGTAATCATGCTGATTCAGTTAGATTGATTAGGACGTTCTTTTTTCGACGGTAATGCTCCAGGGTTATTTTATGGCCTTCCCGTCCGTAGCCGGATTTCTTATACCCACCGAAGGGTGTGTGTGACGGGCTTTCGCCATAGGTGTTTATCCAAATACGGCCTGCCTCAATCGAATTTGCTATGCGCAAAGCCCTATTGATATCCCTAGTCCAGATAGCGCCGGCCAAACCGTATTTACTATCATTAGCCATACGAGTAACTTCATCTTCGTTTCGAAACTTGATTATGCAGAGTACCGGGCCAAAGATCTCTTCCTGAGCTATTCTCATGCCGTTCTCTACATCCACGAAGATAGTGGGTTCCATGAAGTAACCTTTATCCAAACCATTGTTCATTATCCTACTACCACCGCAAGCAATCTTAGCTCCCTCCTGCTTACCGGTGCTAATATAGCCCAGAATACGGTCAAGGTGCTTTTCACTTATCTGTGGACCCATCTCAGTATTTTCCTCCCAGGGCAGGCCAACTTTGGTATTTCGGAAATTCCCTATTAATTCAGCAATAAACTTATCATAGATATCTTCATGGACAAATGCTCTTGAGCCAGCAGAACAATCCTGACCCTGACTGGTGAGAATGGCGCTTACTGCTCCCGTAATGGATTTTTGCCAAGGGCAATCGGGAAAGAATATGTTAGCGGATTTACCGCCTAGCTCAAGAGTGGCAGGGATTAATTTACTTGCCGCTTCCTCAGCGGCAATATGGCCGGTCTCCGTGGAACCGGTAAAGGCAATTTTTTTGACCCCGGTGTGTTTCAGGAGATAATTCCCGGTGGTTTCTCCAGGCCCGGTGACAATATTCAATACGCCGGGAGGCAGAATCTCTTGAGACAATATACCCAATTCTAATAGACTCAACGGGGTATTAACCGATGGTTTTATTACAACGGTGTTACCAGCAGCGAGTGCCGGCGCTATTTTCCACGCCGCCATTAATAAAGGGTAGTTCCAGGGAACAATCTGCGCGACTACTCCGAGCGGCTCATTAAGGGTAATGCTTAAGGTAGATGTATCTATCATCACTGATTTTCCCTCATCTGCCCTAAGAACGCCGGCAAAATAACGGAAATGGTCTACAGTGGCCGGTATATCGGAGTGTAGTGTTTCGCAAATTGGCTTACCGCTATCAATAGTCTCTATCATGGCGAGTCGATAGCCGTTGTCTTCAATCAAGCTTGCAAGCTGATATAACTTACCCGCTCGTTGTTCAGCACTAAGGGATTTCCATTCCAGCCAGGCTTTATGTGCGGTATCAACAGCAATATCGATATCCTCTCTACCGGCTTCTGCACAGGATGCGAGTAACTCACCATTAGCGGGACAATGTGATGCGAAGGTCCGGTTTTCCCTGCCATCTATCCATTTACCGCCGATAAACAGCTTGTAGCTTTTTGCTATTAGATTTTCCATAAATACATCCCCCTAGATTATTCGTAACCTAAATTGCATATGAATAAACAGGTTGATAAACGGTTGTTCTTACTAGATGACTATTACTTTTTGGCTAAAATAAATGCGATACCGTCTACCGGGTGTCCGCGGGGATGCTCATGCCATGGCAGTACTGCCTACACTAACCGAAGCACAAACCCCCATCATACCGATAAAGGTCTGCCCGATGATAAAAGCCTTTGCGAGGTATTGTTTCTCGCGGGTAGTATACTCTAAGGAAAAACCACCCCGAGTCAGGGTATTGGCCAGCCACCTCCGAAATAGGGACCCAGCAGGGCTTTTAAGAAAAAGGCCCCTACAGCAAAGGCAATGCCGATGATTACCGCCACTATACCGATGTTAATCAGCAGCATCCTCCACCAGAGGCCCCAGGCCAGTCCCCAGGTCGGTTTAACAGTTACCTTATCATCCATCTTCTTTTCCTCCTTTCTCCCTATCCGATTTTTGCTTTAAGAGCCAGTACTCCAGACTGTCGGCTAAGGCTAACCAGCTAGCCTCAATGATGTTGGCCGAACTGCCCACAGTCCGCCACTCATGGACTCCATCGCTGGACTCAATAAGGACCCGGACCTGAGATTCGGTGCCAACACTTTCTTCGAGAATACGGACCTTATAGTCCACCAACCTGACAGCAGCCAGGCTGGGGTAGAACTGAAGCAACGCCTTTCGCAGAGCATGGTCAAGGGCATTAACCGGACCGTTACCTTCAGCCGCGGTATGAATTATCTCACCACCCACCTTCACCTTCACCGTCGCCTCGGAGAGCATCTCCTCAAGCTCCACCTTGGTCGGCATCCGCCGCCGCCTCTCCACCACCACCATAAAATCAACCAGCTCAAAGGACGGCTGGTAGTCCGGCTCAGTCCGGCGGACCAGCAACTCAAAGGAAGCCCCGGCATTCTCGTACTGAAAGCCACGGCTCTCCAGAGACTTAACCTGGTCAAGCAGGCTCTTCACCTGCTCGCCACGTGAGGGCAGGTCCAGACCCATCTCCCTGGCTTTGTAGATAATGTTACCCCTGCCTGAGAGCTCGGACACCACCACCCTCGACCGGTTACCGACCCGGGCCGGATCGGTATGCTGATAGCTCCCCGACCACTTGGCCTGACCGGAAACATGAAGCCCGCCCTTATGGCTAAAGGCACTGGAACCAACATAGGGTAAAGAGGCATCAAGAGCAAGGTTAGCCACCTCACTTATATAGTGTGAAACCTCGGTCAGTTTAGCCAGCCGGGCATCGGTGATACAGTCAACGCCCATCTTGAGCTTCAGTCCCGGGATAATAGAGCAGAGGTCGGCATTACCGCAGCGTTCACCGTAGCCGTTAATCGTTCCCTGTACCTGGCTTACCCCACCAGCCACAGCCGCCATGGTGTTAGCCACCGCCAGCCCACCATCATTATGGGCATGGATACCCAACGCTACGGCGGTCCTCTCCCTGACCGCCTGAATGGCAGTTGTTATCTCATCGGGCAACGAGCCGCCGTTAGTATCACACAATACCAGGCAGCCGGCCCCGGCCCCGGCAGCTGCCTCCAGGCAGCGCAGGGCATAACCGGAATTATTCTTAAAGCCATCGAAAAAGTGCTCGGCATCAAAGAAAACGGTGAGACCCTTCGCCCTGAGATAGCCTACCGAGTCGGCAATCATACTCAAGTTTTCCTCAAGGGTAGTTTCCAGTACCCGGATAACCTGTAATTCAGAGCTTTTACCAACGATGGTAACCGTCTTAACCCCGACACCGGCCAGGGACTTAAGGTTAGCGTCATCCTCCGCCCTGCTACTAGACTGCCTAGTGCTGCCGAAGGCAACCAGCTCCGAATTATGGAGGCTGAGGTCCTTCGCTGAGGCAAAGAACTCAACATCCTTAGGATTGGAGCCGGGCCACCCTCCCTCAATAAAATGGACACCCAGTTCATCGAGCTTGCGGGTAATAACCAGCTTGTCCGCCACAGAAAAGGAGATGCCCTCTTTCTGCGCTCCATCGCGAAGTATAGTATCATAAAGCTGAACTGAAGCCACTTTTATCCTGCTACCTTCCCTGCAATCAGGTCACCCATCTTTCCGGTGCCCACCTTTACTTTACCCTCAGCCATTATATCATAGGTGCGATAGTCCTCCTCGAGTACCCCATCAACCGCACTCTCAACCACCTGCGCCTCCCGGGCCAGGCCAAAGGAGTAGCGCAGCATCATAGCAACACTGAGGATGATAGCGATTGGATTAGCCATATCAAGCCCGGCGCGGCGGGGGGCACTGCCGTGTATAGGCTCATACATACCGAAGATATTAACCCCCTCCTGCGGTACCCCGGCCAGGCTGGCTGATGCCAGCATCCCCATCGACCCCGCCAGCATTGACGCCTCATCGGTAAGGATATCGCCAAAAGTGTTCTCGGTAACAACAACATCAAAGTAGGTCGGGTTCTGAATTATCCGCATCGAGCAGGCATCGACCAGCATATGCTCCAGCTCAACATCAGGGTAATCGTCAGCCACCTCCATGGCTACCTGCCGCCACAGCCGGGAAGACTCCAGCACATTAGCCTTGTCCACCGAGACCAGCCTTTTGTCCCGTCTCAGCGCCAGCTCAAAGCCGACCCGAACGATACGCTCAATCTCCTGCTCGGAGTAGCTCATCGAATCGGTAGCCCGCCGTCCCCGTGAAGTCCGCCACTGCCTCTTTGGCCGGCCAAAGTAGAGGCCTCCGGTAAGCTCACGGACAAACATGAAGTCCACCCCCCGGATAACCTCCGGCTTCAAGTTGGTGGAATCAACCAACACCGGAAAGACCCTGACCGGGCGCAGGTTGGCAAACAACCCCAGACCCTTCCTTAACGCCAAAAGCCCATCTTCGGGATGGACTCTAGCCCCGGGGTTACTATCCCACTTAGGGCCACCAACCGCACCAAGAAGCACCGCCTGAGCACTCCGACACATTCTCAATGTATCGCCGGTAAGGGCCTCCCCCATCTCATCAATAGCAACACCGCCCACCAGTCCGTAGTCCAATCTGAAATCATGGCCGAAGCGGCTGCCCACAGCCTCTAAGACCTTGACCGCTTCAGCAGTAACGTCGGGACCAATACCATCACCGGGTAAAACAGCTAAACTAACTTGCACGCTAAATCCTCCTGCCGGCCAATCTATTCTTGGTATACTCAATAAGACCGCCGCTTGAAATTAATTCCGCCATGAAATCGGGGTAAGGTTTGGCAGCAAACACCTCACCGCTGGTCAGGTTCTTTATCTCCCCACTGAATAGGTCAACCTCCAGGGTATCACCAGCCTCAGTCCCATTCACCGCCTGCTCACACTCAAGCAAAGGTAGGCCGATGTTTATTGCATTACGAAAGAAGATAC
>CAZYRA010000005.1:7559-29321 GCA_964649385.1 uncultured Dehalococcoidales bacterium
GAATTATCTTTCGAAATCTTTGGTGCCGCCATATGTCCCAGCGATAACACAGGAGACACCAGCCGCCTTAATCGCCAGTGGGGCATGCTCGCGAGAAGAGCCACAACCAAAATTAGTGGCCGCCATAATAATATCATCCGGATTAACTTCAGTAACAAAGTCCCTATCGATATCCTCCATGCAGTGCTTGGCCAGCTCTGCCGGCTCGGACACATTGAGGTACCGTGCCGGGATAATAGCATCGGTATCAACATTGACGCCGTACTTATGAACTCTACCTTTTAGCATAAGCCGATAACTCCTTAATTGAGATATTCTGGCAAGGTGATGCCTGTTCTTCAGACTTTTAGATATATCAGGTGGTAATTTCATCCGGGCCGACAATCCTACCGGCAATAGCGCTGGCAGCCGCCACTGCCGGATTTGCCAGATAGACCTCTGACTGTGGACTACCCATCCGGCCGACGAAATTACGGTTGGTGGTGCTAATACAGCGCTCACCGCCAGCCAGAACCCCCATATGCCCTCCCAGGCAGGGACCGCAGGTAGGGGTACTGACAACAGCCCCCGACTTGATAAATATCTCTATTAACCCCCGGGTGACAGCATCAAGGTATACCTCCTGCGAGCCGGGGATAATGATACAACGTACCCTGGGATGAACCTTCCTGCCCTTTAGTACCTGAGCAGCAAGCTGCAGGTCTTCAAAGCGGCCATTGGTACAGCTGCCAATTACCACCTGGTCAATCTCGATATCACCTACCTGACTGACCGGCCTGGTATTGGCCGGCGAGTGCGGCATAGCAACCTGAGGCTCGATAGTGGAGATATCATAATCAATAACCTGAGCATACTCTCCATTATTGTCGGGTTCATAGACCATATAGGGACGGCGGGCGCGAGGCTTTATGTAAAGCTGGGTCTTATTGTCTACCCTGAAGATACCCGCCTTTGCCCCGGCCTCAATCGCCATATTAGCCATAGTAAACCGCCCATCCAAGGGCAATGAGTCAACTGCCTCACCGGTAAACTCAATCACCGAATACAGAGCACCATCAACACCAATATCTCCAATGGTGTACAGGATTAAGTCCTTCCCCCCTACCCACTTCCCCAGGCTCCCGTGATAGACCAGCTTAATAGTCGGCGGCACCTTCATCCAGATGTCCCCGGTCGCCATAGCAGCGGCGATATCGGTTGACCCCATACCGGTAGCGAATGAGCCTAGAGCACCATAGGTACAGGTATGTGAATCAGCCCCGATGACGATATCACCGGGCAACACCAACCCCTGCTCGGGCAAAAGTACGTGCTCGATACCCATCTGGCCAACTTCAAAGTATATCACCCCCTGTTCACGACAGAACTCACGCATCACCTTTACCTGCTCTGCCGAAGCAATATCCTTATTAGGCGTAAAGTGGTCTGGGACCATCACTATTTTACCAGGGTCAAAGACCCTGTCTACGCCCATCCTACGAAACTCTCTGATTGCAATGGGGGCAGTAATATCGTTAGCCAGAATAAGATCCACCCGGACATTCAGGAATTCTCCAGGGCTTACCTCTTTCTTATCGGTATGATTAGCAAGTATCTTCTCAGCTAAGGTCAATTGAACTTCTCCTTTCCCTCGGGGAGATACCAGGAAGAGGGCTACTGCCGGATATGGCGAGGCAGGAACAACACGGCCAGGGTAACACCGGTGGTAACACCAGCAACCAGGTATAAGCCAGCGCCCGCCGCCAAGCCAATAGCCGCCACTGCCCAGATAGTAGCAGCGGTAGTCAACCCGCCAACAATATCACCGGGGCCCCGGTGAATAATCGCCCCCGCGCCGATAAAGCCAATTCCGGCCACCACTCCCGCCGCCACCCTGCTCATGTCACCAGCAGGACCAAACCCATAGACAGAGGCTACCGTAAATAAAGCAGCACCCACCGCGATGAGAACGTGGGTCCTGAGGCCAGCTGGTTTACCAGCCTTCTCTCGCTGGTAACCGATAGCAGCCCCCAGTCCTGCCGCTGTCAAGAGACGAATGACCATCTGCAATTCAACTGACATCCCAAGTACCTTGTTAAGACTATTCAGCCGCCTTCTTGACCGCCAGTAACCTGTTTAAGGCATTCATATAGGCCTTGGCGCTGGCAACTATGATATCGGTATCACCACCGCGGCCCGTATAGGTCACACCATCACTTTCTATCCTAATGAGTACCTCACCGATAGCATCAATGCCACCGGTTACCGATTTAACACTAAATTCGGTAAGCAGGTTAGACACACTCACCAGCCTGTTGATAGCCTTATACACTGCATCCACGGGGCCCGTCCCCAGCGCCGCATCAGCCAGAACCTGCCCATCGGGACCAATGAGCCTGACCGATGCAGTGGGAATACCTTTATCGCCACAAGACACCTGGACACAGTCGAGGTGATATGCCTCAGATGCAGTGCGCAACTCTTGGGCGACGACAAACTCAATATCCCGGTCGGTAACCTCCTTCTTCTTATCAGCAAGCTCCTTGAAGACGACGAAGGCATGGTTTAAGTCCTCATCGGACAAGCTGTAGCCCAGTTCCGCCAGCCGCTCCCGAAAAGCGTGCCGACCACTAAGCTTACCCAGTACCAGGCTTGAGGCCGGTATACCAACCGTTTTGGGGTCCATTATTTCATAGGTTATCGGCATCTTGATGACACCATCCTGGTGAATGCCCGCTTCATGGCTAAAAGCATTAGCGCCAACGATTGCCTTATTGGGCTGTACCGGAAAGCCAGTCATTTCACTCACCAACCGACTTGAGCGGTAGATCTGCTCGGTATTGATACCGGTGGAGAGATTGAAAAAAAAGTCCCCACGGGTCTTAATCGCCATCACCACTTCCTCAAGCGAAGCGTTACCAGCCCTCTCCCCAATACCATTAACAGTACACTCCACCTGCCTCGCCCCACGTCTGACTGCCTCCAGGCTGTTAGCTACAGCCAGGCCCAGATCATTATGACAGTGAACACTAATGACAGCCTGGCTGATGTTTGACACATTCTGAACAATTCCCTCAATCAGGCTGCCAAAATCACCTGGTGTGGCATAGCCGACGGTGTCAGGAATATTGACCGTAGTGGCCCCGGCATCAATGACAGCTGCCACGATTTGATAAATATACTCCGGCTCAGTCCGGCTGGCATCCATCGGGGAAAACTCAATATCGCCGCTATACTGCTTGGCCCTGGCTACCATATCACGGGCAGTCTGTAGAACCTGCTCACGGCTCTTCTTCAACTGATACATAAGGTGGATATCCGAAGCCGACAGGAAGACGTGTATCCTTGGCTGCCTTGCCTGTTTCAGTGCTTCCCAGGCACTATCAATATCATCCGGGTGGGCCCGAGCCAGAGCACAAACCACCGGGGTCCGGACCTCTCGGGCAATCAGGCTTACCGCCTCAAAATCACCCGGTGAGCTAGCGGGAAAGCCAGCCTCAATAACATCCACTCCCAGCTCCTCCAGCTGCTTGGCTATCTCCAATTTCTCCCTGATATTAAGCGCCCCTCCCGCCGCCTGCTCTCCGTCCCGCAGTGTGGTATCAAAAACAATAACTCGGTCCATAATTACTCTATTCCCTCTTCGAACAACCTGCCCGATTACTTCGTTCCCTTCAGCCACGGCATCATTTGTCGCAGCTCTCCTCCTACCTCTTCAATCGGGTGCTCGGCATCCATACGCCTCAGGGCATTAAAGACCGGGCGACCGGCCTGGTTTTCCAAAATCCACTCCTTGGCGAAGCTGCCGTCCTGAATCTCAGCCAGGATTTGTGCCATTTCTTCTCGGGCCGCCTCATCAATAACCCGAGGCCCCCGGGTATAGTCACCATACTCAGCAGTATCACTGATTGAGTAGTGCATATACTCTAGGCCGCCCTGATACATCAGGTCAACAATTAACTTCATCTCATGGAAGCACTCAAAGTAGGCTATCTCCGGTTGATAGCCAGCCTCAACCAGTGTCTCAAATCCAGCCTTCACCAGAGCGGAAACTCCGCCACACAACACCGCCTGCTCACCGAAAAGATCGGTCTCAGTCTCTTCAGCAAATGTTGTTTCAAGGACCCCTGCCCGGGAGGCACCGATACCCTTAGCGTAAGCAAGAGCAACGTCCCTTGCCTTACCTGAAGCATCCTGATAAACCGCCACCAATGCAGGGATGCCTATCTTATCCACATAAAGTTGTCTGACCAGATGGCCGGGACCTTTAGGGGCTATCATAGTCACGTCAATCCCCGTCGGCGGGGCAATCTGCCCGTAATGGATGTTGAAGCCGTGGGCAAACATCAGGGTATTGCCGGGGACCAGCTCTTTTTCAATTGACCTATAGATAGTCGACTGCACGGTATCCGGTGCCAGCATCATAACAATATCGGCCTCCCTGGCTACATCAGTGGCACTCGCCACCTTAAAGCCAGCGGTCTGAGCATCCTTCCAGCCTGCAGTCCCTTCCGCCTCAGCCACGAGTACCTGGCAGCCGCTATCCCTGAGGTTCTGAGCATGGGCATGCCCCTGACTGCCAAAGCCAATAATGCCAATCACCTTTCCCTCAAGTAATTTCAGGTCACAATCACGGTCATAATATATTTTTGCCATAACCTTACCTCCTTAAATATTTAATTAGACAAAACGACAGTCGCGACGACTATGACAACACTACTTTACTAAAGTCTATCCCTTTTACCCTATACCTGGCAAGGAAAGACGACGAAACAGGTAGAACCCTGCCAAAACTTCCTGACTATTGCCTCAAAGCAAGGATAGACTGTGAGGATACACCCTGCAGGAGGGAGCTTACGCACGAGCTTCAGATACTATCACACCAGACTCGACAACCCCTAAGATTTGCCCTGCCTTTTCGCACGGGGCTTAGGTGGACTTTCCTCCGCCGGCAGCATCCTACCCCCCCTGGTGGTAGCTATACACCCCGTCCGGTTCATTTCCTTAACGCCAAAACCACGGAGTAGATTGAATAAGGAATTGACCTTGTCCTCATCCCCAGTGACCTCAATCACTACCGAATCGGCAGCCACATCCAGGATATTTGCCCTGAATATATCAACAATCTCAATAATCTCGCTCCGGGTAGAAGCAGTAGCCTTTACCTTAATCAAGGCTAACTCACGGGCCAGTATACTCTCGGCAGTAATATCAGTCACCTTGACCACTTCGACCACCTTGTCTAACTGCTTCCTGACCTGTTCCACGATACCAGCCGGCCCCCCCACCACGATAGTCATACGGGATAGATGAGGAAGCTCACTGCTCCCCACGGCAATACTCTCAATATTGAAGCCGCGCCTTCGGAAAAGGCTTACCATCCGGTTGAGCACCCCCGGCTTGTCCTCTACCAGCGCCACCAGCGTATGCTTCATCATTGTCATCTCATTACCTCTCTATCCTTCGGTCTCTCCATAACCTCAGCCAACGCCGCTCCAGGCGGTACCATCGGATACACGTTCTCCTCCGGCTCTACCACAAAATCTATCAGAAACGCCCCATCTTCCTCCATCGCCCGCTCAACCGCCGGCACTACCCCCTCCCTCTTCTTCACCCTCAACGCCGGTATCCCATATGCCTCCGCTACCTTAACGAAGTCAGGTCCGGAAAGCGGCGTCGCTACATACCTCTTTTCATAAAAGAGCTCCTGCCACTGCCTCACCATACCTAGATACCCATTATTGATTATCGCTATCTTGACCGCCAACCCCTCCTGTACTATCGTGGCTAGCTCCTGTATCGTCATCTGAAAACTGCCATCACCATCCATACACCACACCGTCCTATCAGGACAGCCTATCTTCGCCCCTATCGACCCAGGCAACCCAAACCCCATTGTGCCCAGTCCGCCAGACGATATCAGACTGTTCGGCCTGTCATAACAATAATGCTGCGCCGCCCACATCTGGTGCTGCCCTACCCCGGTTACCACTATCGCCTCACCACCCGTTACCTCATATATCTTGTTCATCACATACTGCGGCAGCAGCCCCTCACCCCCCCCAGGAACCTCCAGCGGCCGCTCCACCTCATTGATAAGTTTAGCCGCCTGCTTAATCTGCGTCGGGACCTCCTCAAGGGTCGGATTATACCCGGGCAATTTTACCTCCTCCGGGTAGGAATACTCCGCCTGGTCAACAAACACGTCCTTTGGGACATCAATCAGTACCGGCCCCGGCTGCCCCGTCCGGGCAAGGTAAAAGGACTCCTTGAATATTCCAGCCAGCGAACCTACGTCAAGAACAAGAAAGCTATCCTTGGTAATCGGCGAAACGATACCGGTAATATCCGTCTCCTGGAAGGAATCCTTACCGATAAAGGGCCTGGCTACTTGACCGGTTATTGCCACTACCGGCACCGAGTCCAGGTAGGCATTGGCAATGCCGGTTACCAGATTGGTAGCTCCCGGACCGGAGGTGACCAGGCATACCCCTACCTTACCGCTGGCTCTGGCATAGCCGTCGGCAGCATGGGCCGCCCCCTGCTCGTGGCGCACCAAGACATAACGGAGCTGGGGGTATTGGGGCAAGATATCCAACAGCGGAATGAGCGGCACGCCAGGCAGACCAAAGATAACCTCCACCCCCTCTTCCACCAGGCTCTCACACATAATCTGGGCACCTGTCATTTTCACTATCTTATCTCCGGCTTATCCTCAAGCAGGACAACAACAAGACTCACCATCTCGCCCACATTACCAACGCCTTACCACGTCAAGCAACCTGTTCAATTAAAGGCCTGTTAAGCTACGTCCTTTGTGGTAATATCGGTCACCTTAACCACATCCACGATGTTTTCCAGATGCTTTCTAAGCTGTTCCAGCATAGCAGTTGAACCACCTACCACAATGGCCACACGGGATAGATGGGGCAGCTCACTGCTCTCCGTGTTAATAGTCTCAAGGACGTTAATGCTCTCGATATTGAAACCGCGCCTTCGGAAAACGCTTGCCATCCGATTTAGCACCCCCGGCTTGTCCTCTACCAGCGCCACCAGCGTATGCTTCATCACAGGCATCCTACGACCTCTCTATCCTTCGGTCTCTCCATAACCTCAGCCAACGCCGCTCCAGGCGGTACCATCGGATACACGTTCTCCTCCGGCTCTACCACAAAATCTATCAGAAACGCCCCATCTTCCTCCATCGCCCGCTCAACCGCCGGCACTACCCCCTCCCTCTTCTTCACCCTCAACGCCGGTATCCCATATGCCTCCGCTACCTTAACGAAGTCAGGTCCGGAAAGCGGCGTCGCTACATACCTCTTTTCATAAAAGAGCTCCTGCCACTGCCTCACCATACCTAGATACCCATTATTGATTATCGCTATCTTGACCGCCAACCCCTCCTGTACTATCGTGGCTAGCTCCTGTATCGTCATCTGAAAACTGCCATCACCATCCATACACCACACCGTCCTATCAGGACAGCCTATCTTCGCCCCTATCGACCCAGGCAACCCAAACCCCATTGTGCCCAGTCCGCCAGACGATATCAGACTGTTCGGCCTGTCATAACAATAATGCTGCGCCGCCCACATCTGGTGCTGCCCTACCCCGGTTACCACTATCGCCTCACCACCCGTTACCTCATATATCTTGTTCATCACATACTGCGGCAGCAGCCCCTCACCCCCCCCAGGAACCTCCAGCGGCCGCTCCCTCCGCCACTCATTAAGCTGTCTGACCCAAGCAGTATGCTCCGCAGAGTTAACCAGCTTGTTCAACTCCTTCAGCACAAGCCGGACGTCACCTACTATCGGTACATCCACCCGGACATTCTTACCAATCTCCGCAGGGTCAATATCAATATGCACCACCCTGGCATGCGGCGCAAATGCACTCACCCTGGCCGTCGCCCTATCATCAAACCTCATCCCTACCGCAACTATCAGATCCGCCCCGTCAACCGCCATATTAGCATAGGCCGTACCATGCATCCCCAGCATACCAAAGCTCATTATATGGCTCTCCGGAAAACAACCGGTGCCCAACAGCGTGGTAACCACCGGTACCTCGGCCGCCTCCACCATCTCCCTAAGCTCAGCATAAGCCCCCGAGATAACTACCCCCCTGCCTGCGATTACCAGCGGCCGCTCCGCCTCATTGATAAGTTTAGCCGCCTTCTTAATCTGCGTCGGGTGCCCCTCAAGGGTCGGCTTATACCCGGGCAATTTTACCTCCTCCGGATAGGAATACTCCGCTTGTTCAACAAACACGTCATTCGGGACATCAATCAGCACCGGCCCCGGCCGCCCCGTCCGGGCAAGGTGAAAGGACTCCTTGACTATTTCAGCCAGCGAACCTGTATCAAGAACAAGGTAGTTGTGCTTGGTGATAGGCAGGGTAATGCCGGTAGTATCAACCTCCTGGAAGGCATCCTTACCGATAAAGGGCCTAGCCACCTGACCGGTTATCGCCACTACCGGCACCGAGTCCATGCAGGCATTGGCAATACCGGTTACCAGGTTGGTGGCTCCCGGACCGGAGGTGGCCAAGCATACACCCACCTTACCACTAACCCTAGCGTAGCCGTCGGCAGCATGGGCCGCCCCCTGCTCATGGCGCACCAGAACGTGGCGGAGCTGGGGATATTGGGGCAGGGTATCATACAGCGGTATGAGCACTCCGCCGGGTAGACCGAAGATAACCTCCACCCCCTCCTTCACCAGACTTTCACACAAAATCTGGGCACCTGTCATTTTCATTATCATCTCTCCTATTGGCTAAATACCGCCCCAGTGCTGGCGGAAGAGACACTCTCCGCATATCGCTTAAGATAACCAGTCTTCACCCTGGATTCAAATTCAGCCAGAGCAGCCAAACGCCCGGATATCTCACTATCAGTAAGTTCAACCTCAAGCTTATAGCCAGGAATATCAATACTGATTATGTCGCCATCCTTCAGAGCGGCAATAGGTCCCCGACCAGCCGCTTCAGGAGAGACATGCCCGATAGCGGCACCACGGGTCGCCCCAGAAAAACGGCCATCGGTTATCAAGGCTACCTCTTTATCCATACCCATGCCGCTCAGGATAGAGGTAGGAGTGAGCATCTCTCTCATTCCCGGCCCGCCTTTAGGACCTTCATAGCGAATAACCACCACATCGCCTGACTCTATTTTACCATCCATAATAGCGGTAGTAGCTTCTTCCTCGGAATCAAACACCCTGGCCGGACCACGATGGACCATCATCTCAGGAGCTACCGCACTCCTCTTTACCACCGCACCCTCCGGCGCCAGATTACCAAAGAGTATACAAATACCACCGCTAACCGAATGGGCGCTATCTACGGAATGAATCACCTTTCTATCCACGAAGCGGCTGCCGGCAATAATCTCAGCCACCGATTTTCCCGATACCGTTCTCGCTTCCAGATTCAGCACCGCTTTAATCTCTTTCATCACTGCCGGGATGCCACCCGCCGCATCCAGGTCCTCCAGGTGAAAATCGCCAGCCGGCCTCATCTTGACCAGATGAGGGGTGCGCCCACTTACCTGATTCACCATCGGCAGGGAAAAATCAACCCCTGCCTCACAGGCTACGGCAATGAGGTGCAATACTGAATTAGTGCTGCCACCTAATGCCATATCAACAGCAAAGGCATTATGGATAGAATCCCCGTTGATAATATCACGAGGACGAATATCTTCAGCCAGAAGTTCCATAACCTGCCGTCCGGCCTGCTTAGCCAGCTGCACTCGCCTGGCGTCAATAGCCGGAATAGTGCCATTACCAACCAGTCCCATTCCCATAGCCTCAGTGGCACAATTCATCGTGTTAGCGGTAAACATTCCGGAACAGCTACCGCAGCCGGGACAGGCAACCGCCTCAAGCTGCCCCAGTTCCTCCTCTCCCATCCTCCCCTTAGCCACCATGCCGACTGCCTCAAAGACAGAACTGACATCAACATGTTTAACCCCATCATCACCACAAAGGCGGCCGGCCAGCATCGGACCTCCACTGATAAAGATAGCCGGTAGGTTCAACCGGACCGCTGCCATAAGCATCCCGGGGACAATCTTATCACAATTGGTGACAAAGACCAGCGCATCGAAACCGTGAGCCTCAGCTACTATCTCTACTGAGTCAGCAATTAGCTCCCGGCTAGGCAGACTATATTTCATACCAGGGTGGTTCATAGCAATGCCGTCACATACCGCAATGGTATTCACCTCAAAGGGGACACCCCCACCACTACACACCCCGGCCTTAACCGCTTCAGCAATCTGGCGCAGGTGTATATGCCCCGGCACAATCTCACTAAAGCTATTAATAACGCCGACGAAAGGCCTCTCCATATCAGCAGGCGTGCAGCCCAAGGCATATAGTAGAGACCGATGCGGAGCCCGCTCTACTCCCTTTTTAACCATATCACTCTTCACAATCCTGACTATCTCCTTCACCCTTTAATAATCAAAAACCGCCCCTAAACGGACGGACCAATAACCTGAAATTATAGCTTCACACCGTTGACAAAACATAGCATAGCACATGTTCATTGTCAAGCTAATCCGTATCTAGCTAACCCTCCATGGCTACTATCTTATTCACCCTCGGCAGGTGCCGGCCGCCCTCGAATTCACTGGTAAGGTAGGCCTTAACGATTTCTGATATTGACTCCGGTTCCCGTTCGGTACCCAGACAAAGGATATTAGCATCATTATGCTGGCGAGCACGGCAGGCATCAAAGGCGCTACAACACAGAGCCGCCCTTATCCCCTTGACCTTATTAGCAGCGATGCTCATGCCGATACCGGTATTACATATCAAGATACCCTGAGTAAAATCGCCTCCGGCTACCGCCAGGGCTACCCTCCCGGCGATATCAGGATAGTCCACCGATTCGGTAGTGTAACAGCCAAAGTCCTCGACACTATGCCCGGCGTCACTAGCCAGACTGGTAACAAACCGCTTGATGTCTAACCCCCTGTGGTCGCAACCAATAGCAATACGCACTACTTATCCCCCCTTCCTAGAATAATACTAACACACACCTTCTTAAGCTCGCTAAAGTCTATCGCACCCTCTCGCAAAACCACCGGCACCTCCCCAGTGACATCAACTATGGTAGACTCCCGACCACCCAGACACTGACCACCATCAATAATCAGGTCTATTTTATCACCGAATTGAGAATGCACCTCTTCAGCCGTCAGCGCACTCGGCTTGCCGCTCAGATTAGCACTGGTACCCGAAATAGGCACCCCCAACCCCAGAGCAAGGGCAACCGGGACCGGGTGGGCTGGAACACGAACAGCCACGGTAATACCCCCGGCGGTAACAATTTCAGGTACCAAGCTGGACTTACGTAAGACCAGGGTTAAAGCACCAGGCAGGAACTTCTCCGCCAGGAGCCAGGCGACTGGCGGCACCGGCTCGGCAACTTCGCTTATCTGCAGTGTACTTGACAAAAGCAGGGGGAGCGCCATTCCTAGCGGCCGTTCCTTTACCGCATAGACCCGTCCCACCGCCCGATGAAGGTAAGAACAGGCCCCCAAACCGTAGACAGTATCAGTAGGAAAGGCAACGATACCCCCCTCCATCAGGACAGCAATACCCTCACTTACCTGATTTTCAACGCTCGAAGGGAATCCAGTTAACACTACCCGCGCCATCTACCGAAAATTTCGGTTTACCCTTGACGCCAGTATACCACAATGATAATCTTTGATATAGAAATGGCCAAAGACAAATCGCAAGAGACCCTAAGCAGCCACCGTGTCGCCACCAGTGATGATATTGAAGTATCCACCTACCTAGAGATTGCAAAAGAGTTGGGTGGGGAACAGCCGGCGGCGGCAAAAGAGGCTATCTCCAGTGCCGAGCGCGAGACTATCGTAGTTATCGACTTCGGTTCTCAGTACAGCCTGCTCATCGCACGGCGGATACGAGAATGTCAGGTATACTGCGAACTGGTATCCTATGACACCCCCTGGGAAAAGATAGCCCCGCTAAACCCCAAGGGGTTTATTCTCTCCGGCGGACCGGCCAGTGTCTACACACCGGAGGCGCCTCTGGCACCGGCCTATATCTATGAAAGCAACCTGCCGGTACTGGGGATATGCTACGGAATGCAGGCGATAACTCACCAGCTGGGTGGAAAGGTAACCCAAGCGGAAAGGCATGAATACGGTCATGCCATCCTTCATGTGGCCGATGTAGACTCACCCCTGCTTGCCGACTTACCCAGCCCCTCCCCGGTATGGATGAGCCACGGCGACCAGATTGAAGAAATGCCGCCCGGCTTCAGCACCCTGGCCTACACTGAAGGCTCACCCTTTGCCGTGATGGGTAACGACAAGAGGACATTTGGCCTCCAGTTTCACCCTGAGGTAGCCCATACCCCACAGGGTAAGACCATCCTGAAGAATTTCGCCTACCGGATATGCGGCTGCCAGGGAAACTGGACTATGGGCAGCTTCATTAGGGACAGCCTGGCCAGAATTAAAGAGCAGGTTGGCAGCGGCAAGGTCATCAACGCCCTCTCCGGAGGAGTTGATTCGGCGGTAGTGGCCACCCTCATTCACCGGGCTATTGGCAACCAGCTTACCTGCATCTTTGTTAATAACGGACTCCTGCGCCGTGAAGAAGCGGAAAGGACCCTAAACGTCTTACGCCTTAACCTGGGTATGAATACTATCCATATTGACGCCAGTGAGAGGTTTCTCAGTCAATTGAGGGGGGTAATCGACCCCGAGCAGAAGCGCAAGGTTATCGGTAGGGAGTTCATCAAGGTATTCGAGGAAGAAGCCAACAGAATAGGCAAGGTCGATTTCCTGGCCCAGGGCACCCTCTACCCTGATGTTATCGAGAGTGCCTCTTCAGGAAGCAAGGCTTCAGCCAAAATAAAGACCCACCACAATGTTGGCGGACTGCCCGCTACGATGACGCTCAACCTGGTTGAACCCCTGCGCTACCTGTTTAAGGATGAGGTACGGCAAGTAGGACTGGAGTTGGGCCTCCCCGAGGAGATGATATGGCGACAGCCGTTCCCCGGTCCCGGCTTGGCCATCCGTACCATCGGCGAGGTGACCAGAGAGAAGCTGGAGATACTGCGCAACGCTGACTGGGTTGTAATGGACGAGATTAAGCAGGCAAAACTGTACCGCCAGCTATGGCAGAGCTTTGCCGTGCTCACCGATGTCAAGAGTGTAGGGGTAATGGGGGACTTCAGGACCTATGGCTACCTGGTTGCTATCCGCGCCGTAACCAGTGACGATGCGATGACCGCCGATTGGGCACGGCTGCCCTACGACCTGCTGGCTAAGATTTCCAACCGCATCGTCAACGAGGTGCCCGGGGTAAACCGAGTCGTCTATGACATAACCTCCAAGCCACCATCGACCATAGAGTGGGAGTAAATAGGGGGTGAGGTTAATACAGAATTTAACAAAGGTGGGAGGAATCAGGGATGCATAAGAAACCGATCATTATCTTAGGGATTATACTGGGAGCAATCTCCGTTGTGCTTGGATTATATGCGCCAACACTAATATCTACTCAGCCCCCGATACCGGAGCAGACCCCGACATCGGAGCAGCCCTCCCACGAAGCGCTAAACTTTCAACTATCTACTGACGCCACCCCGGGAAATACCGATGAGTACGATTCCCACAGCTTCCCCATTCACCTTGAGCGCGGACAGGAGCTGTACCTATCCTTCTACGCCGAGGGTGCTGCGGTAATGCTTCGAGTTGCCACACCAACTGAGGAAGTACTGGGATATCAGACCAGCACCGGCAGTGCCGGTAATGTAAAGGACAAGGGACTGGGGCATCTGGAAAAAGGCAAGGTCAGCGCTGCTGCAGAAGGACACTTTAACTTCACTGCTCCGGAAGGGGGCTTCTATATAATCGAGGTTAAATCGAGCGCCCCCCAGGGTGAGATAGACGTACTGATAGAGTACCAGATTACATAGAGGAGAGAGGGAAACGCTGAAGGTACTGGTTGTTGGCGGCGGGGCCAGGGAACATACCCTGGTCTGGAAGCTGGCCGGAAGCCCCAAGGTCAAGGAAATCTATACCGCCCCGGGTAATGCCGGTACGGCCCAGATTGCCCATAATTTAGACATTAGGCCCACCGATACAGAGGGGCTGGCTAAAGCAACTCAGGAAAATGGCATCGAGCTTATCGTGGTTGGGCCGGAGTCGCCACTTGCCGGCGGAATTGTTGACCGCTTCCAGAGCACCGGCATACCTATCTTCGGTCCCAGCAAAGCTGCTACCGAGATAGAGTCAAGCAAGGTGTTTGCCAAGGAACTAATGCATAAGTATGGCATCCCCTGCGCCCGAGGGGTCAGCTTTTCCGAATACACCAGGGCGAAAAGGTACATTGAGCAGCAGACAACTCCTATTGTCATCAAGGCAGATGGACTGGCTTCCGGCAAGGGAGTGACCGTCGCCAGCTCAATCCCGGAAGCCTTGGACGCCCTTTACCACATTATGGAAGCCAAAATATTCGGTGCTGCCGGGGACATGGTAGTTATTGAGGAATACCTGTCCGGAAAAGAGATGAGCTCTTTTGCCTTTACCGATGGTAACACCGTAATCCCGCTCGTCTCAGCATGCGATTACAAGCCAGTATTCGATGGAAACCGGGGACCCAATACCGGTGGTATGGGCAGCTACAGCCCACCACACTTTACCAGTCCAAAGCTACGCCAGGAAATTGTCGAGACCATCCTTAAGCCGTCAGTAAAAGCATTGGCTGAAGAGAAAAGGCCCTATAAGGGTGTTCTCTACGGAGGATTGATGATTACCGAGGATGGGCCAAAGGTGATAGAGTTCAATGCCCGCTTTGGTGACCCTGAAACACAGGTAGTCCTCCCTCTCTTAAAAACGGACCTGGTAGATATCCTGCTGGCGACAGCCAGTGGTAATCTTGATGAGATAGATGTAGAATGGAGCGAGGATGCCTGTGTCGGTGTGGTAATGGCATCAGGTGGTTATCCCAGAAGCTACCGGACAGGCTTCCCAATCAGCGGACTGGACAACCTGGATAAAGACATTATGGTATTTCACGCCGGAACCAGGGTAGGCCCAACACCGGGACAGGTATTAAGCAACGGAGGACGAGTGCTTACCGTAGCCGCTACCGGTAAGAATACCACTGAAGCCAGAGAGAAAGTCTACCACAACATCTCACGAATTCACTTCGAGGGCTGTCATTATCGCAAAGACATCGCCCTAGTATGAGAAAGATGGTCTTGGAAAAACCATATCCCTTCACAAAAAACTTCTCCCCGTCTCCTTTGAAAGAGGGGGGGGCTTAAGGAGGTAAGGTTAAAAATATGCCGTTAGTAGCTGTAGTTATGGGCAGTAAATCGGATACCGAATCGATGCGACCGGCGCTGGAGGTACTCAGTAAGCTGGGTATTAGCTATGAGCTAACCGTAATGTCAGCCCACCGCAACCCGGAAAAGGTCCGTAAGTTCGGACTGGATGCCAGAAGCCGAGGGATTGAGGCTATCATCGCCGCTGCCGGTGGTGCCGCCCACCTCCCCGGAGTCCTGGCCAGTTGGACTACTATGCCGGTCATCGGTGTACCGCTGGCCAGCAGTGAACTAGCGGGGGTTGATGCCCTCTATTCCATCGTCCAGATGCCAGCAGGAATACCGGTGGCCTGTATGGCGATAGGCGCCGCAGGGGCTAAGAACGCTGCTTATCTGGCAGCCGAAATTCTGGGCCTAAAGTACGATGAGATAAGGAACTCCTACGAAAAATATAGAAGCGACTTGCAGGGGGATAACAAATGATTGAACGATATTCGCGACCGCAAATGAAAAACGTCTGGTCAGACGAGAACAAATTCAATAAATGGCTTGAGGTAGAGATTGCTGTCTGTGAATCCTGGGCAGAACTGGGTGTTATCCCCAGAGAGGCGGTACCCAAGATAAAGATGGCCCGCATCAATCTCAAACGTATGGAGGAAATTCTCAAAGAAACTCACCACGATGTCACCGCCTTTCTTGGCTCCGTAGCCACAAGCCTGGGTAATGAATCACGCTTCATCCATCTCGGTCTTACCTCTTCGGATGTAATCGATACCGCCCTCAGCATGCAGCTTGTCGAGGCGATAGAGATACTGAACCAGGATATCAAAGAACTTATTTCAGTACTGGCGCATCAGGCGATAAAGCATAAATATACGGCTATGATTGGCCGCACCCACGGCATCCATGCCGAACCGCTCTCCTTCGGCCTGAAGCTGGCCCTGTGGATTGAGGAAATGAAGCGCCACCGCCAGAGGCTCGCCGCCGCCAAGAGAACCATCATCGTCGGTAAAATCTCGGGGGCCGTCGGTACCTACGCCACCCTACTCCCCGAGCTCGAAGAGAAGGCCTGTGCTAAACTAGGACTTTCCCCCACCCCAGTATCAAATCAGATTATACAGCGTGATCGTCACGCTTGTTTCACCACTACCCTGGCAATAATCGCCAGTTCATTGGAGAAATTCGCCACCGAGATCAGGGCACTACAACGGACCGAGGTCCGGGAAGTAGAGGAACCATTCGGGGCCAGTCAGACCGGCTCTTCAGCCATGCCGCACAAGCGCAACCCCGAGCTTTGCGAGCGAATCTGCGGCCTGGCTCGACTGCTAAGGGGTTACGCCCTGACCTCAATGGAGAACATCGCATTATGGCATGAACGAGACATCAGTCACTCCTCAACAGAGCGCATCATCCTGCCTGACTCATGTCTCCTCCTGGACTACTGTCTCAGTCTTTTTGCATCGGTAATGAGAGGGCTGCGGGTCTATCCCCAGAGGATGAAACGAAATATCGGCCTTACCAAGGGCCTGGTCTTCTCACAGCGGGTAATGCTGGCCCTTATTGATAAGGGGTTATCTCGTCAAAAGGCCTATGAACTGGTACAGAGAAACGCTATGAAGACCTGGGAGAAGAACAGGGACTTTCTAAAGCTGCTTAAGGCTGATACCGAGATTACCGCTGTCCTACCGCCGGAAGAGATCGAGCCGCTTTTCAACGAGCAATACTATTTGCGTTACATTGACGACATCTTCAAGCGAGTTGGCTTGACCGCAACACAGTGGAAAGAGAAGGCAACTGCCACTGAGGATAAGAACATGGCACCGAGGTCAATATGAACACCCAGTCAGTCTTACTGGAGAGCAACCTACCCCTGCCATACTTTTCCCGAGGGAAAGTGCGGGACACCTATGACCTGGGCAACCGGCTGCTAATCGTGACCACCGACCGCATCTCCGCCTTTGACGTGGTACTACCCTGTGGCATCCACGATAAAGGGGCGGTGCTCAACAGACTTTCCGCCTTCTGGTTCCAGAGGACGGAAAGCATAATAGCCAACCACCTGATAGAAGTAGTCGGTGATGCTCGTTGTCTGGATAACTACCTGCCAGCAGCAAGCCGCTTTGCCTACCCCTCTTACCTTGAGGAAAGGTCTATGATTGTTAAGAAAGCGAAGCTCATTCCTGTTGAATGTGTTGTTCGTGGCTACCTCTCGGGGTCGGCCTGGGCAGAGTATCAAAAGCAGGGCACAGTTAACGGCGAACCGCTACCGGAAGGACTGAAGGAAAGCCAGGAACTACCCGATCTATTATTCACACCGACAACCAAGGCAGAGACGGGACATGACCAGCCGCTCAGTACGGACGAGCTAAAAGAAATGGTGGGGGAAACAATGGCCCGTGAGCTCAAAGAAAAAAGCTTGGCCATCTACAACTACACAAGGGAGTATGCCAGAGCCAGAGACATTATCATCGCCGACACCAAGATGGAATTTGGGTTGGATGGTGACAGGCTCATTATCATTGATGAACTGTTGACCCCGGACTCAAGCCGGTTTTGGGATGCCCTGCTCTACAAGGTGGGACAGTCCCAACCAAGCTATGATAAACAACCGGTACGGGACTGGCTCGCCGGATCAGGATGGAACAAAGAACCGCCAGCTCCTATATTGCCAGCGGATGTTATCGAAGCTACTACCAGGAAATACCGGCACGCCTACGAAAGGTTGACGGGCAAGAAGCTGGGATAGAACTTCAACCCTACGTTTCCTGTTATGACTAACCCCAAGTCTACTTTTAACAAAGAACCCGCCTAATCCTCGATAAAATCCTTAGTGCTGGGTAATTCACCACTGATTCGCTCATCAATTCTGGTAGCCTTATCCAGAGCTCTGCCCAGGGCTTTGAACAGGGCTTCTGCCTTATGGTGATCGTTGACACCATAGAGAAACCTAGCGTGGAGATTGACCCTGGCTTCAGCAGCGAAGGTCTCCAGAAAGTGGCGAACCAGGTCGGTGGGAAAACCGAACATATCATTATCGCTAAAGGGCAAGTCCAGTACCGCATATCCCCGACCGCTCAGGTCCACAACCACCATTGCCAAGGCATCATCCATCGGCACAGCGGCATCAGCCATCCTGACAACGCCCCGTTTCTCACCCAACGCCTGAGCAAAGGCCTTACCCAAGGTAATGGCGACATCCTCCACTACGTGATGCTGGTCAATACCAGTAGCTGAAAGCTTTATGTCAAATAGACCGTGCTGGGATAACTGGGACAGCAGGTGGTCAAACATCCTGATGCCGCTATTCATATCCCACTTGCCGCTACCATCAATATTAAGCGACAGGTTGATGTTGGTCTCCTTGGTCTCCCTCTTGAGAACAGAATCTCGGTTAGCCATTTTTCTCCTCCCCTATTTTCTGGAGTGCCCTGATCAGGATATCGGTATGTTCCGGTTTACCAACGCTGATACGGATATAATTCTGCAGTACCGATGTATTGAAGTAACGGACCTGGATGCCCCGCTTCTGCAGCTTCTGGCAAAGCTCACCGGCCAAACTGCCCAAGACCGAGCAGAGAATAAAGTTAGCTCGTGAAGGAAATGGCTTCAAGAACTTTAATTTTTGTAGTTCATTAAAAAGCCTCTCTCTCTCGGCAATTATCGCTCTCACATTATCCATCAAGTAGTCCAGGTCCTTCAGCGACTCTCGAACGGCGACTATTGCCGCTACATTCACATTATACGGGAGTTTAATCTTCATCAGGTAATCGGCAACTACAGGCGGGAAAAGGCCATAACCAATCCTGAGACCGGCAAGCCCGGCCCACTTACTGAATGTTCGCAGCACCATCAAGTTCTGATGCTGAGCCATCAATGGCACCACGGTTTCTCCGCTAAACTCAATATAGGCTTCATCCACCAGTACCGGCAGCCCGGCAGCAGCTATCTTAAGGATATCCTTCTGAGCAGTCAGGTTTCCGGTAGGGTTATTAGGATTATCGATAAGTATCATCTTGGTCTTTTTGCTTATTGCTGCCTTTATCGCCTCAACGTTAATGCCAAAGTCCTTGTCCCTGGGCACCTCAACGAGTCTGCCGCTAGAAATTCCAGCGCTAAAACGATACATAATAAAGGCAGGGACAGTGGCTATCACCTCATCTCCCGGCTCAACAAAGAGTCGAAAAAGAAGATCGATTAACTCACAGCTACCATTACCGGATACGATTTGCTCGGCGCCGATGCCGGTATATCCCTCGAGCAACCTGCTGAGTTCCTGCTGTCCGGCATCGGCATAGGTATTCATCTCATGGCAGGAGACCAGAGCCTGGTTTACCCGCGGCGAACAGCCATAAGGATTCTCATTAGCATCAAGCTTGATAACGCTTTCCAAAGGAACCTCAAGCTCCCCTTCCAGATTTTTCAGTGACTTCCGAGCACTATAGCCACCAAAAGCGACCAAGTCGGGGCGTATTAGTCTCCCTATCCCACTATCATCCGACATTCCTTCCCTGCCCTCCTGTCCCAAAACTGAACTGCCCCATATTTTAGCACGAATTGATAGATTATCCCACAGGATAACCCGGCAGAATACGTTGTAATATAAGAAAGGGGGGAACTACTCAAGGTCGGCCCCGTCATAGAAACAGCGGCCCACCTATGGCGCTCCCCCCTTTAAACTCTCTCGAATTTAACTCTTATTCTCTTATCAGAAAAATCTTTGACAGCCTGCTCTCCAAGCAACCTTTCAGGAAAGTTAGACAGCCCCTCTAGTCCTTATAATCACGGGCTACTGCACAAAGAGCCTTCTTGGCCTCCAGGCTACCAAGGCCCAGCTCCGCCAATTTCGCCTTGCTTGGAATACCGTTGTCCCAGTCTTTCGTCTCCCAGTACTCTTTTAGAATCGCCTGCCACGGTGGTACCTGACCGGCAGCACCACCCCCCTTATGAGGAACGGTCAAGCGCTCCGGCATCACATTCTCCTTCTCCGGCACCATTCCCATATTCAGGTTAAACACCTGCTGCATACATACGATACGCTCACCCATCTTCTGTGCCTCTGCCGGGGTTACGTCCCAGCCGGTTATAGCGTTCAGTATGTCAACCTCGTCACCCAATGACACCTCGGAGAAGAAATAGAACATGCACCAGGTGAGACTGTTCCAGAATTGACCGATATCCTGATAGATAGCGCCGACATAGCCCTTCTTGGTCGCATCAAACCTATCGATTGCCTCGGTAATACCTATCTCAGGCAGAACAGCACCCACCTCCATCGCTTCAGCAAACCCATGCAGGTGACAGGCGCCTCTTGTCGAAGCAATGGTGGTTATCGTTTGACCGAAGAAAGCCCTCGGGTCATGCGCTCCTACAGCCTGTCCCATTGACTCAATAGAATAGAGCTGAGACCCCGGTATCCGGTCAACGCAGGCCCTTAACCCCTCTGCCATCAAGTCGCCGATACCCTCTCTCTTAGCTATCTTTTCCGTCATTTTGACCAGAGCCTCTCCACTACCCCATTCCAGCGCCACGCCATCGGTATCTTCCTTAGTTATCAAGCCATTTTCGTAGCACTCAAAAGCCCAGGCCAGCACTGCGCCAAGCTCGATTGTATCCATAGTGTATATGTTACAAAGGTCATTGGCCTTGACAATCGCAGCCAGGTCATCCACAAGGAGATTCGAGCCTATCATACCCAGCGTTTCATACTCCGGACCACCCGTCTCGGTGATATACTCCGGGTTGGTAATCTTTCTATGACATCCCATAATACAGGCAGGGCAGGGCCACCGCTTGATCTGAAGCTCCTCGGTATAGTGCGGGGTACCTATCTTGGCCGCTCCTTCAACCCAGTTGTCCTGGGTCCAGTTTTTAATCGGCAGGAGACCATTTTCTTCCCTAGGCACAACCGCCGAAGCCTGACCATGTTCACTGTTTTCTGCCGTGAAGGGCGCCTCTTTGGCCTTGGCCAGAACAGCTTTGTAGATCTCCTTGAGCTTATCAGCATCAGCGACGGGCGGCTTAAGGGTTCCCCTGATGACCAACGCCTTCAAATTCTTTGACCCCATCACTGCGCCCATGCCACCACGACCGAAATAGCCATGGTTATCGTTGGCGATACAGGCATATCGCACCAGGTTCTCCCCACCAGGCCCAATACAGCTCACCGCAGCCTTAGCATCACCAACCGTCTCCTTCAACGCCGCCGTCGTCTTGACGGCATCCAGCCCCCAGAAGGTACCGGCATCCCTGATTTCAGCCTTACCATCATTAATCCACAGATAGACAGGATTTAGGGCTCTTCCCGTAATCACCACGGCATCGAAGCCGGTCCGTTTCAGCTCAGGGCCGATATGCCCCCCGGCATTACCTTCCCCCCAGTAGCCAGTGAGCGGTGACTTCGCCGCAACGCTGCACCTCCCCGCACTAGCAATATTCGCCGCCTGATATGGC
>CAZYRA010000006.1:0-25947 GCA_964649385.1 uncultured Dehalococcoidales bacterium
TGAAGCGGCTACGGCGAAGGGAGTCTTTGTCGCCAACACCCCCTCCCAAGATATAGCCAGCGCCGTAGCGGAAGCAACCTGGGCGCTGCTGCTGGCGGTGACCAAGCGAATCGTTGAGGGCGATAGGGACGTCAGGACCGGGCGATTTCTCGGCTGGGGACCAGCCGACTACATCGGAGCCGATATTCCAGAAGGAACACTGGGCATTGTCGGCTTCGGTAGAATCGGCAAGAAGGTAGCTAAAATGGCTCAGGGATGGGACTTAAAAATTCTATATGCTGATGAAATTCCAGCCGACCCGGAGACAGAGAGACAATTGAACGCGAAAAGGGTACCCTTAGAAACACTGCTTAAGGAGTCTGATTTTGTTACTCTACACTGTCCCCTAATCCCCGGGAAGACCTTCCACCTCATCGGAGAGAAGGAATTTTCCATGATGAAACCAACCGCCTATCTGGTCAACGTGGCCCGAGGGCCGGTTATCGACGAAAATGCGCTGGTGAAAGCCCTCAAAGAAAAACGAATCGCCGGAGCCGCCCTCGACGTTTTTGAGAACGAACCGGCTCTATCCGAAGGCATGGCTGACCTCGACAATGTAGTGGTTACACCACACCTGGCTAGCGCCACCTGGAGGGCCAGAAGGTCGTACGTCTCCCTGGCTATCCAAAACCTATTAGCCACACTGCGGGGAGAAGTCCCACCGAACCTGGTAAATGAGGAGCTAAGAAAATAGCGGACTGATAGAGGGTCGGACCCAGGTCCGGCCCTCTCCTTGCTTTTAGGGACATCCGAAACCGCAACCAAAAGCCTATTCTGAACAGCCTCCCCAGGTTAGGTTACTCTTTTCCTGACAGCAGTTGTGCTGACCTTATGTCAAGTAATCCCGGAGTGAATTGCGGGGCATAGACATTTGACCCCCGCTCCGAATATTGCTACACTCAAATTATCAATAAAACCTCAGGAAAGCTACTTTGTACGAGAGGAAGTGCTGTGAAAATTCTAACTGCTAACCAGACACGTCAAGCAGACCAGGACTGTGCTAATATCGGCTTACCAGCGGACAAACTTATGGAGAACGCCGGGGCAGCAGTCGCTGAAGAAGTTAGAAAGATACTGGGTGCCATTAGTGAGAAGCCTATTCTTATCCTAATCGGGCCGGGAAATAACGGCGGGGACGGACTGGTTGCGGCTCGCCACCTTCAGGACTGGGGGGCTAAGGTCACCCTCTTCCTCTTCAGTGAAAGACCACCGGATGACCCAAACCTCAAAATGACCCGAGAACGCAGCATGGACTCTATTAACACTACTAAGGAGACGGCACTGGATAAACTG
The DNA here is from genome assembly GCA_964649385.1 of uncultured Dehalococcoidales bacterium. GTDB lineage: Bacteria > Chloroflexota > Dehalococcoidia > Dehalococcoidales > UBA5760 > UBA5760. Next base: position 1,333 of record CAZYRA010000006.1, read on the forward strand.
GCGGAACTGCTGCCATCAACCAGCGCCGTTATTGATGCTATGTTTGGAATCGGTAAAATTCGCCCGTTTCACGGCACCATGAAGAAGGCTCTGGATATGATTAACCAGGCCAAGAGACCCGGGCTTCGCATCATTGCGGTGGACTTACCCTCGGGACTGAACACTGATACCGGAGCGGTCGACCCATCCTGCCTCTATGCAGACAATACTATTACCCTTGCCTTCCCCAAAATCGGCTTGTTCAAATACCCCGGGGCAGAAAGAACCGGCAGGATAACCGTAGCTGATATCGGCATCCCTGCCTACCTGGCGGAGCAGGCAACTGATGAGCTAATCACCGCCGATTGGGTCAGGTCGATTCTACCCCGGCGCCCGCTTAATGCTAACAAGGGAACCTTTGGCAGTGTCATTATCGTTGCCGGTTCCAACAACTATATCGGCGCGGCCTACTTAGCCTGCAGCAGCGCAATGCGCGTCGGGACTGGACTGGTAACGCTAGCGACGGCAGCCAGGATACAGTCTATTCTCGCCGCCAAGCTGACTGAAGTAACCTATCTACCACTACCCGAGTCCCACCCCGGCATCATCTCCCCGGGTGCAGCCAAGCTGCTACATAAGAACCTTAACGACTATAATGCGATGCTTCTGGGCTGCGGGCTGGGACAAAGCCAACCGGTAATAAAATTCATCGAGGACCTACTTTTGAGAGCAAAGGTAATGCCGTCACCTCTCATTCTGGATGCCGACGCCCTTAATATTCTGGCCAGAGCCCCGAACTGGTGGCAGCGCTTAACCGGCGATGCTATCCTTACTCCGCACCCCGGTGAAATGGCCAGACTGGCTGGAGTCACGGTAGACGAAGTGCAGTCAGACCGAATAGGCATCACGAAAGAACTGGCCCGAAAGATGAATAAAACAATTGTTCTTAAAGGGGCCTGTACCGTTATCGCTACACCGGATGGACGTACCGCAATCAGCCCGGTAGCCAATCCAGGGCTGGCATCAGCTGGCACCGGTGACGTCTTGAGCGGGATTATCGCTGGGCTGGTAGCACAGGGGCTCTCATTCTTTGATGCCGCCGCCGCCGGTGTTTTCCTCCACGGGGAAGCCGGTGAGACGGTCAGGTCCCGGCTGGGCGATACCGGTATGATTGCCAGCGACCTTCTCCCGGTACTACCGCTGGTTATCAAGCAACTAAAAGAAGAGTAATTCAGACTACTATCGGTACCTTATAATAAGAAAAGGCTTTAATAAATCCCTCTAGATTAATCTTAAGCAGGGCTGAACAGACAAAATGCTATTAGCTATTGATATCGGAAATACTGATACCACTCTGGGGGTCTTTGAAGACTTGAAGCTTCGGGCTACCTGGCATATGGCGACAAATATTCACCGTATGGCGGATGAGTATGCTGCCCTCCTGCTCAACCTGCTGCGCCACCAGAACCTGGATACGACTGATATTACGGCGGTAGCCATGTGCAGTGTCGTCCCACCGCTGATAACTACCTATGAGGACCTGTTTCAGCGCTATTTTCACCTCTCGCCATTTGTAGTAGGCACAGGGGTCAAGACCGGGGTCTCTATACGTATAGACAACCCCAGAGAGGTGGGCGCCGACCGTATCGTCAATGCTGCCGCCGCCCACCACCTCTATGGCGGCCCCATCATCGTTATAGACCTGGGGACAGCGACTACCTTCGACATTGTGTCCAGGGAAGGTTGCTACCAGGGAGGAGTGATTGCCCCGGGGATAAATACGGCAGCCGAGACCCTGTTCATGCAGGCAGCAATGCTGCCCCGGGTAGAATTAACCCACCCCAAACACACTATCGGCACCAGCACTGTTACCGCGATGCAGTCAGGGATTATTTTTGGCTACGTCGCACTTATTGAAGGTATGCTTGCTCGCATCCAGCAAGAGCTAGGAGAAAAAGCCAGGGTGGTGGCTACCGGGGGGTGGTCCACGCTTATCGCTAAAGAAACAGCGGTATTCGAAGTGGTAAACCCCAACCTGACACTAATTGGGCTAAGGCTCATCTACCTGATGAACCGGTCTTGAACTATCCGGCAAGGAGAGAAATGCTAACCGGGAAAACTGTGGTATTAGGTATAACTGGAAGTATCGCCGCCTACAAGGCTGCTGAGCTTGCCAGCAGGCTGACCCAGGCAGGAGCCCGGGTTGAGGTAGTGATGAGCGAATCAGCGACAAGGTTCGTAAACCCCTTGACCTTTCGCAGTCTCACCGGCCAGCCGGTAGTAACCAGTATGTGGGAGATCAATTCCAAGTTCAGTGTTGAGCATGTCGCCCTGGCTGAGGCTGCTGACATCATGGTTATCGCCCCGGCTACCGCCGATATCATTGCCAGGCTGGCAGTCGGCATTGCCGACGATATGATTAGCTGCACCGTACTGGCAACCAAAGCGGCGGTTATACTGGCGCCGGCGATGAACGCTAATATGCTCCAGAATCCGGCTACTCAACACAACCTGGCTGAACTCAAAGCCAGGGGCTTTACCATTGTGGAACCTGACTGCGGCCGCTTAGCCTCAGGAAACATAGGTGAAGGACGCCTGGCCAAAACAGAGAAAATCATAGCCGCCATAAAGCAGATATTGAATAAAGGTAATGACCTGGCAAGAAAGCATATTGTGGTTACTGCCGGCGGCACTCAGGAGCCGATTGACCCTGCCCGTCATATCGGCAATCGCGCCTCAGGTAAAATGGGGTATGCTTTAGCCGAAGCGGCCAGGGACAGGGGGGCCACTGTATCACTGATTAGCGCCCCCACCCTGCTGCCCGGACCAGCAGGTATAACTGTCATTCCAGTCAGGACCGCTGCCGAGATGAAGAAGGCGGTAGACAAGTCGGCAGCTCAAGCGGATGCCCTGATTATGGCAGCCGCCGTCTCCGACTACCGGCCGAAGAAAATAGCCAAGGCCAAGATTAAAAAAGAGAGCCCCAGCCTGAGCCTGGAGCTAATCAGGACACCGGATATCCTGAGTCAGGTAAAGGGCAACTTCCTCAAGGTCGGCTTTGCCGCCGAAAGTGAGAGTGTAATCGCTAACGCCAGGCAAAAACTGGTGAAGAAGCAGCTTGATCTGATAGTTGCCAATGATATCACCGATGCCGGGAGCGGCTTCGGCGCCGATACCAACAAGGTAACCATCATAGACAAACAGGGTAATAAGGAAGCACTGCCCCTGCTCAGCAAGAGAGAGGTGGCGGATAGAATACTGGACAGGGTGGCTAAGCTTATTTAGCTCTGTTAACATGGTATGGTGAGAAATTACTCCTTTTGAGACGCTGACTAAACGTGGGATAAGGTAACTATGACGGAACCATCAAGGATACAGGAAGAGATGCCCAAGGCATATCAGCCGGGTATGGTTGAGTCCAAGTGGTACCAGTTCTGGCTAGAGAAGGGCTACTTCACAGCAAAGATAGACCCCGAAAAGAAGCCCTTCGTCATTATTATGCCCCCACCCAATGTTACCGGCGAGCTTCATATCGGGCATGCGCTGACCGCTACCCTGGAGGATATCATGACCCGCTGGCACCGGATGAAGGGCGAGCCGACACTGTGGCTCCCCGGCTTCGACCACGCCGGTATCGCTGCCCAGGTCGTGGTAGAGCAAATGCTCGCCAAAGAAGGACTGGACCGCCATCAACTGGGGCGGCAGAAGTTCCTGGACAGGATGTACCGGTGGGCAGAGCAGTGTCGTCAGACTATCAGTGAACAACACCAGAGACTGGGAATTTCCTGTGATTGGAGCCGGGAGCGCTTCACCCTGGATGAGGGGCCAAGTCGAGCCGTGCGTACCGTCTTCGTTCGTCTCTACGAGAAAGGTCTAATCTACCGGGGGGAAAGAATTATCAACTGGTGTCCCCGCTGCACCACTGCCCTCTCCGACCTTGAGGTTGACCACAAAGATATCACAGGACACCTATATTATGTCAACTACCCCCTGGCGGAAAACGATCATAAGTTCATCACGGTTGCTACTACTCGCCCGGAAACAATCCTCGGCGATACTGCTGTAGCGGTCAACCCCAATGACGGACGGTTTAGCAATATAATCGGTAAGAAGGTCATCCTTCCCGCAGTGAACCGGGCAATACCTATCCTGGCTGACGAGGCGGTTGACCCCAACTTCGGCACCGGTGCCGTTAAGATTACTCCATCCCACGACCCGGTGGACTTTGAGGTATCACAGCGTCATGGACTGCCGCTGATAAACATTATGAACCCGGATGCCACCATGAACAAGAATGCCGGGCCCTATGCCGGACTCGATAGGTTTTCCTGCCGGGATGCGATACTATTTGACCTGGAGAAAGATGGACTGCTGGTAAAGATAGAGCCGTATTCCCATTCGGTAGGCCACTGTCAGCGTTGCCAGACAGTCATCGAGCCGGTTGCCAGCAAGCAGTGGTTTGTCAAGACTCCACCCCTTGCCCAACCGGCTATCGCAGCCGTAACCGGTGGGGACACCAAAATCATCCCCGAGCACTTCACCAAGGTCTACCTCAACTGGATGGAAAACATCCGTGATTGGTGTATCAGCCGCCAGCTATGGTGGGGGCATCGCATACCGGTGTGGTATTGCCAGGACTGCGGTAATTTAACGGTAGCTGTTGAGGAAGTAAAAACATGCCGTTCTTGTGGCTCAGCCGAGATAGAGCAAGATCCGGATGTCTTGGATACCTGGTTTAGCTCGGCGCTGTGGACCCACTCCACACTGGGCTGGCCCGATGATACCGAAGACCTACGCTATTTCTATCCGAACACAGTAATGGAAACCGGCTACGATATTCTCTTCTTCTGGGTAGCCAGGATGATTATGATGGGCATCGAGGACACCGGCAGAACCCCTTTTAACACCATATATCTTCATGGTCTGGTACGCGATGAGAAGGGAGAGAAGATGAGCAAGGTCAGGGGTAATGTACTAAACCCACTTGATACCCTGGAGCAGTATGGCGCCGATGCCCTGCGCTTTGCTCTTTCCACAGGCACATCACCGGGGAATGATATCAAACTGACCCCGGTACGCCTGGAAGCGAGCCGTAATTTTGCCAATAAGCTGTGGAATGCCACCCGGTTTATAATAAGGAGCACTGAGACCGGCAGTATAGATACGGGAATCCAGACCAGGCTGCTCCCGGTAGAAGACCGCTGGATTCTGTCCCGGCTCAATCACACCGTAGCCAATGTAACCAATCTAATGGAAGATTTTCAGTTTGGCGAAGCCCAGAGACAAATCCACGATTTCCTTTGGGGAGAGTTCTGCGACTGGTATATTGAAATCGCCAAGATTCGCATCCAATCCACCAAGGACATAGTGTCACCTATCCCGGTCCTGGTCTATGCTATGGAGACATCACTTCGTCTCCTGCACCCCTTTATGCCCTTCCTTACCGAAGAATTATGGCAGAACCTGAAAAAGCGGCTGCCTTCAGTATGGCAAGACACGGAATCGATAATGATAGCCCCCTATCCTGAAGCCAGTGAGACAGCTACTGACCCGGAGGCGGAACGGATTATGGCATCGATAATCGAAATCATACGCTCCATCCGTAACGCCCGGGCCGAATATAAGGTAGAGAGCAGCCGGTGGATTACAGCACAGATTTATGCCGGCAGTCTTTCTCAAGCAATCAGCCCCCACTCTGAGACTATCCAATCTCTAGCCAGGGCAAAGCCGGTCACTTTTCATAGTAACCAGCAAGAAAGAACAGCTAAAGAAAGTGCGCTGACGCTGGTGCTTCAAGAAACCGAAGTAGTGATACCTATGGAGAGTATGCTTGACCTGGCAGCGGAGAGGAGACGGCTACAAAAAGAGATGGAACAAATCCAGTCTGCCATCGCACAACTAGAAGCCAGGCTAAAGGATAAGAACTTCCTAACCAAGGCACCAAAAGCCGTTATTGATAAGGAACAGGACAAACTAACCTTAAGGAAATCCAAGCTGAAAAGGCTTAGCGAACAGTTTGCTTCTACCAGGCCCGATGAAACAGGATAGCCTCCTTATAGAGACGGTAACAGCAAAGCTATTCTGAAATAGGAACCAAGATGGGAACCTTAACTTTAACGACTGTTCCCTTGCCCCTCTCTGACTCTATCTCAAGGCTGCTGCTGATTAGCCTGGCTCGCTCCTGCATCCCAGCCAGTCCAAGCTTACCAAGACCAGCCAGGTCACCTATCATCTTTGGTACCTCAAAGCCCCTGCCGTTATCGCTTACCGTCAGGGTCAGGTTATCATTACTAAACTCCAGCTTGAGAATAGCACTGGACGCATGGGCATGCTTTCTGACATTGTTCAATGCCTCCTGAGCGATACGGAACAGCAGTAGCTGCATCTCGGCAGGCAGAACCCGTTCCTCACCTGTCATCTCAGTATAAGCATCAATTTCCCGATGTTCCGACAGGTCATCGGTCAACCACTCCAGGGCAGCCACCAGGCCAAGGTCATCTATTATACGGGGCCTCAGGTCCTGCGCACAGCGCCGTACAGCCTCCAAGGCATCAACGGCCTGGTTGCGTAACTTTTCCAGGTGCTGTTTAAGCTGGTGGTTCGATAGCTTCGGCCGCTTGGTCGAGCTGAGCAGATCCAATCCTTGCGTCACCAGAAGCATGGACTGGGCAATATCATCATGCAAATCGCGGGCAATACGCTTCCGTTCGTGCTCCTGGGCTATGGTGACCTTCTGCATATAATAGCGCAGGTTTTCCTGCGTCCGCTCCTGCTCAGAGATATCCCAAGCAATGTTCTGAAAGACAACAAGCTCACCATCACTAAAGATGGGTCTGGTGGTACACATCACGGTTGCCTCAATTCCATCCTTACGAATAATGTGCTCCTTGTAGGGACTACCCTGACTTTTGTCATTTTCAATCAGCCGGTGGTGCCGCCTCTTGGCCATGCGCAAACTCTGCTCGGAAAGGAAGTTCTTTATATTACCCTTAGCCAGTTCTTCGTCACTAAGCCCTGTGAGCTTTTCGGTAGCGCGGTTTGCTTTCAGTATGTTACCCTCTAAATCATGGACCCAGATAGCATCAAGGGCACCATCAAACAACTCTCGGTAGCTCATCTCTGACTCCCTCAGAGCTTCCTCAGTCTGCTTGCTCTCGGTAACATCCTGTAGGGTCTCTACCGCCCCTATTACCCTACCATGCTTGTCTTTGATGGGGCTTGCCATAAAATAGAGCCACTTCCCGGCTTCTCCAAGAGAGGGATAGTACCCTTCAGCTTCACAGGCACCATTAATCAGAGGAGATTCGCGGCAATTATTCGGATAGTACACCTCAATCTCATCTACTGAGGCCCCATCCAAGATTAAATCGGCCATAACCGGCCTATTCTCAGCGAAGAAGGCACGCCACTGCTCGTTGGTCCCGATAATTCCCCTCCTGTCTATCCCAGAAAGGTTTTCAATAGCTGTGTTCCAATAGGTAACCTTATGCTGACTATCGATTACAAATAAAGGAATGGGTGTGCCATCAATAATCCTGGATACCATATCTGCGATAACCTTTCGCCAAATAATACTGCGCCACTACATCCCGGACATATAACATTACCGGTATGCTCAAAAGGAATACCGGTAATCACCCCGGCAAGGTTTACCTTTCCACCGGTGGCATTCACTCCCTCAAGGGTACATCATCGAGGGTAATATAACCTTTGGTAAACCCTTTCATTATCGCCTCGGTACGGCTACCAACCCCCATCTTGTTAAAGACATTGGTCAGGTGTGCCTTTACCGTCCGCAAGCTGAGGAAGAGCTTTTCGGCAATATCCTTGTTGCTCATTCCTCTAGCCGCTAACCTCAGCACTTCTGTTTCTCTGGCAGTAAGCTGCCCCCCGGACATTCCCTCACCAGTATCACCTTGTATTCCAACAGCGCGCTGCAGGAGTTTATGGGTTACCACTGAGTCAAGCACAGATTCACCAGAACGCACAGCACGAATAGCCCCGGCAATTTCCTTGCTGCGCGCGTTCTTCAGCAGGTAGCCACAGGCCCCGGCCTCCAGAAGCCCGAGTATATAGCGAATATCACTATAGGCTGTAAATATCAATACCGCAATAGTCGGATTTGCCTGTTTGATTAACCTGGTCGCCTCAATGCCGCTAAGCTCAGGCATAACAATATCCATTATCACGATATCCGGCTTCAGCTCACTGCTTAAACTGACCGCTGCCTTACCATCGCCAGCCTCACCAACCACCTCGAAATCCCGCTCCCTATCCAGCAACTGACGTAGCCCCTCCCTCAAAACGGCATGGTCATCGGCAATCAGAATTCTCGTCTTCATTAGATACGGCCTTCATTACTATGTAATGCACTCAGTACCAAACCAATTCTAATTTATCCTGAGAATAATCACAACCTACTATCCTCAAGATATATGACTTCAGGGCATATTATGTATGCCCTAGTGGTTCACAGAAATAGTACATCGGGTCGGTGTCCCGCTATCTGACAGGGAGTATTCTAGAAATAGAACGATGAACTGGAGATAAAGCAATGATACAGGAGACAGCCGAAAGGACACAAACTACTCTGGAAGGGAAGAATCAAACACAGGAGGTGAACCATATGGTACCAGCAGTAATCGAAAAGGAGAAGCCTATCGTTGATGAGGAAAGGCTGCAGAGGCAGGGAAAAATCCTGGCAATACTGGCCAGGGCTGCCGATGACAGTCAATTCCTGGCCCAACTTGCTGATGACCCTGCTGAAGCACTCCGCGAGTACTACACACTAACACCGGAAGAGATAGCAGCACTAGCCAGCGGCGACATCAAGAAGCTAGAGGGCTGGCTCGGCAAGCTCGACCAGCGCCACGCCACCTGGTTATGGTGCCGGTTGAGCCAGGAGAAATGGTGAGGAGAGTACGTGGTAAGAGCTTAGTTCACTACAAGGAGGATTGGAATGGCACAGAAGCAAGGGTTTGAGCAGAATCTAACAGCCCGACAAGAGACAGCAGAGACAGGGGTTTCGCTGGTGGCTCTGGCCGAGAAGATAGAAAAAGCCACCAGTAGCGACTGTCACCCGCCAGCCAAAATAGCCGAGAAGGCGGAAGCCGTCGGGGTAGCCAAGTCAAAACTCAACGCCTTAAGCACCGGACTGCTGGGTGGTATGGCCGGAGTCTTTATCGGTCTGGGCGCAATGTTTTGCACCCTGGCCATTACCAATATCAATATCGGTTTCGGGCTAACCAAATTACTGGGCGGACTGGTCTTCTGCCTGGGCCTGATTCTGGTAGTTGTAGCCGGTGCAGAGCTTTTCACCGGCAATTCCCTGCTCACGATGAGCTTTATCAGCGGTCGCACCAGTTTTGCCCGCATGGCCCGTAACTGGGGGCTGGTCTACGCCGCCAATATGGTCGGTTCTTTGGCCCTGGTGGGGTTCATGTTCTACAGTAACCAGTGGGCATTTAGCGACTTTGGGGTTGGAGCGACTGCTCTGTCCATTGCTAATGCCAAAGTGAGTCTAGGCTTCGGTGAAGCCCTGGTCCGGGGTATCCTGTGTAACTTCCTGGTCTGTTTAGCAGTGTGGATGGCCTTCAGCGCCCGCACGGTCTCCGGCAAAATACTGGCTATTATATTCCCCATTACTGCCTTCGTTGCCGCTGGCTTTGAACACAGTATCGCCAATATGTACTTTATCCCGATGGGAATGCTGATGGCACATCAACCAGCCGTACTCGGAGCAGCCGGGCTAACCGCTGGCAGCGTGGCTAACCTTAACTGGGCAGGCTTTGCCTCCAACCTAGTCCCGGTAACCATTGGTAATATCATCGGAGGAGGATTCTTCATCGGTGCCATCTACTGGTTTACCTACCTACGTAAAGACCGCACCGCTGAGATGGTGGCAGCCAGGCCCTGGATGAAAGCCTTCATACCCGGATTTCGCCGTACTGAGACAAAGGCACCAGCCCCACTCTCAGACCTGGTCCGCACTCAACTGGAAGACCTGGTCCGTACCAAGATGGAAGAGCCAGATAGCCTCGATACCAGTGGTAAAGCCCTGCTGGAAGTACTGACCAAGGCGAAGGATGATGATTGTTTCATGGCAAGGCTAGCAGAAAACCCCACTGAAGCACTTAGAGGTTATGCCCTGACCTCCGAGGGTAGAGCGGCCCTGGCCAGTGGAGACATCCGATGGATAGAGTCCAAGCTTGGTAAATTAGCGGAACCGCTCAAGAGCTGGCTTAACGCCAGATTAGCCCAAGAAAAGTGGTGATATAGAAGCAGTTTCCCCTCTACGTCGCTGAGGCTGATTGTCCCTGATTAAGGGACAATCAGCCTTGTCACAGCTTCACTTATGGTGTATAATAACCACAGGGAAAGTTTGCGGCGGTACACCAAAAAAAGGAGAATGGAAATTGGACAAGCGGGAAGTACTAAAAAGGTCGGACCTGTTCCGTGAGTTGAACGATGAGCAGCTAGACTCACTGGAAAAGATATGTACCTGTGAAGTATATGAGCAGGGAGCATTTATCTGCAGGCAGAACACCTTCTCGGACAAGCTGTATGTAATCGAAGAAGGACTGGTGGCAATTATCCTAGAGCCGGGGCCGCTCTCCCAACGGCAGCTTCAGGCAGTCAGCAACTTTGAGACCTTCGGCTGGGAAACCGTGATACCCCCACACCTCCGTACCGATTCAGCAAAGGCTATCGAAAAAACACAGGTATTAGCCCTTAACGGGCAGGACCTGATTGATTTGTTCAAAACTGATTGTCCAACAGGCTGTGTTGTATACCAGGGTGTGGCAAGAGTGGTCGCATCCAGGCTACAATCCGCATTTATGCAATTACTGGGTGTTTGCTCACAGGAATAACCGGTAAGGCAAACCTGGCTATCCCTGAGGTTACCATCCACCGTATAGCAGGGGGATTTTGTATTGTTTGTCTGATGAACCGTTAGAGAGCCTTTTTGTCCACCGAGTCAGGTGAAAAGGCCCATTAATGTCGGGGAGCTTGAGAAACCCGGACGGAAAATATTTTTATATTGAAGAAGGAGCCCGGCCTTGGAAAACGAGAATACAATTACCTCAATGATGGCAGAGAAAAGGACTATTTATCCACCAGATGAACTGGCTAAAAACGCCTACATCAAGAACATGGGTGAATACAAAGAAATTTACCAGAAGTCTATCGACGACCCTGAAAGATTCTGGGCAGGTATGGCAGAACAACTGGACTGGTTCAAGAAGTGGGATAAGGTTCTGGTCGAAGATTTCAAGGAAGGTCAGCACCAGTGGTTCGTCGGTGGCAAGCTCAATGTGTGCTACAACTGCCTGGACAGGCACCTTACGACCTGGCGAAAAAATAAGGCGGCCCTGATATGGGAAGGGGACACCGGTGATACCCGGACACTTACCTATCAGGATCTGTATTACCATGTCTGCAAATTCGCCAATGTACTGAAAAAATTAGGCGTTAAGAAGGGTGACCGCGTCACTATCTATTTGCCTATGATTCTGGAACTGCCGATTGCGATGCTGGCCTGTGCTCGTATTGGCGCCGTCCACTGCGTTGTTTTCGGCGGCTTTAGTGCCGATGCCCTGCGAGACAGGATGCTGGATTGCGAGTCAACACTGCTCATCTGTGCCGATGGCTACTACCGCAGCGGTAAGGTCATCCGCAGCAAAAACAATGCTGACGAAGCCTTGGCCGCCTGCCCCAAGGTTAAGAATGCCATTGTGGTAAAGAGGGCTGATATCGGAGTGGACATGGAAGAAGGGCGTGACCACTGGTGGCACGATGAGATAAATGCCGGGGATATTAAGCCACACTGTGAACCGGAGATAATGGATGCCGAGGACCCCCTATTCATCCTGTATACCAGCGGCAGCACCGGTAAACCCAAGGGTGTCCTTCACACCCAGGCTGGCTATCTCCTCTACACCTACCAGACAACAAAGTGGGTTTTCGATATCAAGGATGAGGATACTTACTGGTGCACCGCTGATATCGGCTGGGTTACCGGTCACAGCTACATCGTCTATGGCCCCCTAGCCTTGGGCACCACCAGTCTGGTCTTTGAGGGTGTACCCAGCTATCCCCATCCTGACCGCTTCTGGGAAATCGTCGAAAAGTACCGCGTCAATATCTTCTATACCGCCCCAACCGCTATCCGGGCCATTATGAGGGAAGGGGACGAATGGCCTAAAAAGCACGATTTAAGCAGCCTGCGCATCCTGGGGACAGTCGGCGAACCGATTAACCCTGAAGTCTGGATGTGGTACTACACTATGATTGGACAGGGAAAGTGCCCGGTCATCGACACCTGGTGGCAGACCGAGACCGGCGGCCACGTAATTACTCCATTACCCGGCGCCGGCCCGATTAAACCAGGCTCAGCTTCGCTGCCCTTCCCCGGTATCGTACCCGCAGTACTAAGGGAGAACGGTACTGAAGCCGACGTCAATGAAGGTGGCTACCTGGTCATCAAGAAACCCTGGCCCGGTCTAATGCGAGGGGTATACGGCGACCCGAAGAGGTTTAAAGAAACCTATTTCCTCCGCTTCCCCGGGGTATATACCGCCGGCGACGGGGCACGGGTAGATGAGGATGGTTTTTACTGGTTGATGGGGCGCATCGATGACGTCATCAATGTTGCCGGGCATCGTATGGGCACTGCCGAGATCGAGAGCGCTCTGGTCTCCCACAACGCTGTTGCCGAAGCAGCGGTAGTCGGTATGCCACATGAGATTAAGGGGCAGGGCATCTACGCCTTCGTCACACTAAAGATCGGCGTTGAGAAGACCGATGAGCTCAAGAAAGAGCTGAAAACTCATGTCCGCAAGGAAATCGGCCCGATAGCCACCCCGGATGCTATTCAGTTTGCCGAGGGACTACCCAAGACCCGTAGCGGTAAGATTATGCGCCGAATACTGAGCAAAATCGCCGCTGGCAATACCGAAAATCTGGGTGACACCAGCACGCTAGCCGACCCATCAGTAGTCACCACCCTGCTCAAGAGAAATCAATAACGAGATCGTAACTGGATGGGAGTCCATTTCACTGATCGAGTGACAGCCGTTAAAGCTGTGTGGGCTCCTGTCCACTAACTTTACTAAACGGAGGTTCTACTTTATGTCAAAAGATAATGTTGTGTGGGCTAACCCGGGTGCCTTAGGGTTGGCTGCCTTTGGTTTCACCACTCTCTTACTGCAAATACACAATATTGGTCTGATAGATAGTACCATGCCCCTCATCTGGGGCTTCGCCTGGGGAGGAACGGCCCAGGTCATCGCGGGGATAGTCGATGCCCGGCGCGGGGATACCTTCGGCTTTACCGCCTTCACCTCTTTCGGCGTCTTCTGGATAGGTCTTGCCTTCGCCTTCCTCCTGGAGTGGCTGGGCATCATTACGCTGGATGGGCCCGGACTTGCCTGGACAATGATAGCCTGGGGTATCTTTACCGGTTATATGACCATCGGCGCCTGTAAAATATCCCGCGTGCACGTCACTATATTCGCCTCGCTGACGGTGCTCTTTGCTCTATTGGCCGGACACTTCTACGGTATCATCCCGGCTAGAGTCGCCGGCATCGAGGGAATTTTTGTCGCCGGCTCGGCAATCTACGGCTCGGCAGCCGTCATTACCCATGCCCAGTTCAGACGTTGGGTCTTCCCCATCGGGCTATTCACTACCGTCTCGAAAGAACCGGACCAAGTTCCAAAGGTGCCCTGAAAAGTCAACCTGACTTATGCCGAAAAACCCTGGCGACTCTTAATGCCTGGAGGCCGGAGGAACTCACAATCAACGTTTCAATCAACCAGGTTTCCCCGGGGACTCAGTGACCAACCCCCGGGGAAAGCCATCCACCGTTAACCTGTGTAGGGCCTTCTTGGTATCACTGGCAATCAGGACCTTATCGCACTGCCGCAAGCGTCGTTTGAACAGCCAGTAGGTAAACTCCTTTAACTCACCGAGGCTGGTTGACCTAAGGTAAGGGTAACCAGCCTCGGTTCGGAAATGCTTCAGCAATACCCCCTTCGTCATCCCGTATACGCGGCGATAGACCTCGTTGACAACATCGCCCTCTTTACTATAACCGGAAGTCCGCTGCTCCTTACGCACTTCATCCTGCACTACCAGAAACAAGGCATCCTCTACAGTAATACCATAAAAGAAGTTGAGGTAGTGGCGGTACTTGCCGCTACCGATTAGCCCCTTAAATTCCTTTATGGTGAGTTCCAGCGGAGGCTGCCCGTGAAAAAGGAGGGCCATTTTCTCATCATCCGGTAAGAGACCATCCACTGCTTCACAGAGACGCTCGGCAAGCAACAGCCAATCAAAGGCTTCACCTGCGATAAGGTAACAGTAACGGTGCCCGTTATGGACTTCCTCGGCAGTATCCCACAACCCGATTGCCCGAAGTAGTGCGATATACCAGTGCTCACCGTCCCTTATCGCCCGTACAAAAGACCCGATTGCCTCAGTGGCGCTGCTACCATTACCACTGATAATCATTTGAGAAAACGACAACCGTCTAGCCAAACCCATCAGTCATTACTGTCTCAATTCCGTCTACTAACTTTATGTCAAGACCCTCCACAGCAATGTTTATATTTCTTGCCGCTGCCGCACGGACAGGGTTCGTTACGGCCTACCTTCTTGCCCTTGACCTTTACTGCCTGCTTCCCTGAGCCGACAGGGGCAACCCTGGCCATTGGAGTCGCCGGCTGAGGGGCATCCTTTCTGGTAACAGATACATGGTAGATAGAGTGGACTACATCGTGCTGAATAGTAGACAGCAGGTCCTGGAACTGCTCATAACCGATATTCTTATAGGCATCCAGCGACCGTACCTGACGCAGGCTCTGCCATCCCGCCTCCCGACGTTTGTCCTCCATCATCGTCAGGTGCTCTATCCACAGCCGGTCCAGGAAGTGAAGCATCATCCTCCTCTCCACCATCCTCATATTATCCGCCCCTATCTCTTTCTCACGTTCCTGATAGGCAGCCTCGGCCTGCTCAAAGAGCACATCCTCAATCTGTCCCGGCTCGGTATGGGAAAGGATACCGGCATTGAGCGACGGAGGTACAGAGAAGATGGTAGCAACCTCTCTGAGCAAAGCAGGCACAATAAACTGTTCCACCAACTGCAGGTTCTCACCATCCACCTCACCACCCTTCTCCATCTGCTTACCCCACTGCTCATAGCAAGACTCAACATACCCAATAAGCTCTTTCTCAATCCCATCCTGCCCCATTCGGGAAATAGCCTCTACGGTAAACCACGGTGGTAATGGCAATTGAGTGGAGACATCCCTGATTAGTTCATTCAGATTCGGCTCAGCCATGCCGATAGAGAAGTGGCGAGCGACCAGCCTCCGGATTATGCTGTCAGTGATGTCCAGGATACCGTTCTTATTTGACATGCACCGCAACTCTTCCTTAACCATAGCCAATATGTTTGCGCGAAGATCGGCATCACCCAGAACCTTACGCCGCTCATTATAGATAAGCTCGCGGTGCTGATTGACCACCTCATCATACTCCACCAGGTGCTTACGCATATCGAAGTGATAGCCCTCGACACGGCGCTGGGAGTCACCAATGGACCGGTTGACCAGTTTGTTTTCAATAGGGGTATCCTCATCCATACCAACCCACTCCATCAGATTCTTAACGCGGTCGCCGCCGAAGCGACGCACAATGTCATCCTCCAGAGAAACATAAAAGCGTGAGCTACCCGGGTCACCCTGACGCCCGGCTCTTCCGCGAAGCTGATTATCAATACGACGCGCCTCATGACGCTCCGTAGCAACAACGTGCAGGCCACCAAGCTCGACGACCTGGTTGTGCTTTTTCTGCCATTCCTGCCACGCCTTCTTATCTTCCTTGGGTGGTTCCTTCCCTCCCAGTACAATATCAACCCCACGCCCCGCCATATTGGTAGCAACGGTTACTGCTCCCGGCTGCCCCGCCTCGGTAATAATACCCGCCTCTTTTTCGTGAAGCTTGGCATTTAACACCTGAGCACCAATACCCCTGCGCTTCAACATTTCACTCAGCTCTTCCGACTTTTCGATAGATACGGTACCTGCCAGCACCGGTCGTCCTTTTTTATAAAGCTCCTCAATCTCACACACCACCGCCTTGAATTTAGACTGCTCATCTTTGTAGATGATGTCCTCATAGTCCTTACGAAGCATTGGTTTATGGGTGGGAATCTCCAATACATCAAGCCCATATATCTTGTGGAACTCCTCTGCCTCGGTAAGCGCGGTGCCGGTCATTCCAGCCAGTTTGTTATACATCTTGAAGTAGTGCTGAATAGTAACAGTGGCAAAGGTCCGGCTCTCCTGCTGGACCTTGATATGCTCCTTGGCTTCGATTGCCTGGTGCAGGCCCTCGGCGTAGCGGCGGCCCCACATCAGACGCCCAGTGAATTCATCAACGATAATAGCCTGACCGTCCTTTACCACATACTGCTGGTCCTTCTTATATAGCTCCTTGACACTAAGGGCATTCCTTAAGTGACGGTGCAGGTCGGCGTTAGCCGGGTCATAGAAACTGGCCTCCTTCAACAGCCCCTCCCGCTGCAGCATCCTTTCCAGATTAACATAGCCGAGATCAGTCAAATCAATCCGGCGTTCCTTCTCAACCACTTCGTAATCAACATCCCGACTAAGACGGGGGGCAATACGGGCAAATATTTGATACTTCTGCCCCGCCTCCTCATCCGGACCGCTGATAATAAGCGGCGTGCGTGCTTCATCAATGAGAAGGTTGTCCACCTCGTCAACGATAACGTAATTAAGCTCCCCCTGCACACACCGTGAGAGGTCTGAGACCATATTATCCCGCAGGTAGTCAAAACCGAACTCGCTGCTGGTGCCATAGATGATATCGGCCCGGTAAGCCTCGCTACGGGAGACGGGCCTAAAGTGGGCCCATTGCGAGTCCCCGGAATCAAAATCAGGGTCATAAATACGGGCCGGGCTGTATTCATCCGGGCTCTGCTGGGGATATATGCTTGCCACGCTAACCCCCAGAGCAGAATAAACAGGCGCCATCCAGTAGGGGTCACGCCTCGCCAGGTAATCATTAACCGTAGCCAGGTGGCAGCCCTGACCAGTGAGTGAATTCAAATAGAGGGGAAGGGTAGCTACCAGCGTTTTACCTTCACCCGTCCTCATCTCGGCAATCTTACCCTGGTGGAGGACAATGCCCCCGATGAGTTGCACATCATAGTGACGCTGTCCGATGGTCCGCCAGGCCGCCTGGCGAACAGCGGCAAAGGCTTCGGGCAGAAGCTCATCGAGCGAAGCGCCATCCTGAAGCCGTGCCTTAAACTCCTCAGTCTTGGCACGTAGCTCGGCATCACTGAGCTCATCAAAACTGGGCTCCATCTCATTTATCCTGTCCACTATCGGCTGCAGACGCTTTAATTGTTTCTCGTTAGAATCGGAAAACCGTGCAAAGAATTTAACCATTATCCTTCCCCTGAATCAATTTCTCCGCTTTGTCGAACATCGACTCCCAGACCATAACCCTGACCTCACCCATGCCATCAATGGCAAAGGCATGCACGGAGCTGGCCGCGTTCGATTTCAGCAGGCAGGGTATCCCATAGCTCTCCAGTAAGCCCTGGACAACCCGGGCCTGCATCTCTCCAGCCGCCCGGTACACCTCTACCATTTTTTCGCTACTGCTCAAACATCGCTCCTATCGACATCCCGGTATGAATACGGTGTATCGCTTCACCGAGTAGAGGAGCTATCGGCAAAACGATAATCTTGGCCAGCTTTTTCTCACCGACGACGGGGATGGTATCAGTAACCACTACCTCTTTCACAGAACAGGAGGCTATCCTCTCTATCGCCGAACCGGAAAGCACCGGGTGAGAGCAGCAGGAATATATCTCTTTAACGCCACGCTCCGTAAGGGCGGCAATAACATTCAACAGAGAACCGGCGGTGTCTATTTCATCGTCTACGGTAACCGCTACCCTCCCCTCCACCTCACCAATAATATTTAATGTTTCAGACTTATCATCATTGCCGACACGCCTCTTTTCCACAATCGCCAGAGGCGCCTTGAGCTTAGACGCCAGATCCCGGGCACGCTTGGAAATCCCGATATCGGTGGCTACCACAACCAACCCGTGACCATTAAGGTCCTTCTCTTCAAAGTAACGGCCTAACAGGTAAAGGGCGGTTAGCTCATCAACCGGAATACTAAAGAAACCCTGAATCTGGGGCGCATGTAAATCTACGGTCAGCAGCCGGTTAGCGCCAGCTACGGTAAGCAGATCAGCCACCAACCGGGCCGTTATCGGTACCCGCGGTTGGTCCTTCTTATCCGTACGACCATAGCCATAATAGGGAACCACCGCTGTGATATGCTCAGCGGAGGCTCGCTTCAGGGCATCAATCATAATCAGCAACTCAACCAGGCTCTTGTTGACCGGAGATGATAGGGGCTGGATTACAAAGACGTCTCGCTGGCGGACATTCTCCAGAATACGAACAAATGTATTCTCGTTACTGAACTCAAAGACCTCACACCGACCGAGGGGTATATTGAGATAATCAGCAACTGCCTGAGCCAGGGCAGGGTGAGCGCTACCCGTAAACACCTTTATTTCATCCATTGAGTATTACCTCCTAAGACCTACTCCGAAACTATAGCGTTATTGCTTGCTAACCTCTTCAGTTGTTAGATATCAATAATCAATACCCGGTACCGGAAAGCGCTCGCATATCTGACTGACCTCCCGGCTCACCTGGTCCCGAATATCACTATTAGCAATATTAGTAACTACCTTTACCACCAGTGAGGCGATTTGTCTCATTTCCTCCCTGCCAAAGCCACGGGATGTCACCGCCGGTGTACCTAACCTGATGCCACTGGTTATATTGGGTGAGTAAGAGTCGAAGGGGACCCCATTACGGTTTACCACAATGCCAACCATCCCCAGAGCTTCCTCAGCTTCTTTGCCGGTGACTCCGGTCCCACTGAGGTCGACCAATACCATATGGTTATCCGTGCCACCCGATATCAAATGCAGCTTCAGTCTTTGCAGTTCACCGGCTAAAGTAAGCGCATTATCCAGCAGGGCACGTTGATAATCGGTGAAGTCAGGTTGCATCGCTTCCCGAAACCCTACTGCCTTGGCAGCAATAACATGCATCAGGGGACCACCCTGCATCTCAGGGAAGACAGCCGAATCTATCGCCGAAGCGAGTTCACCCCGGCATAAAATAAACCCTCCTCGCGGACCACGCATGGTCTTATGTGTGGTTGAGGTTATCACATCAGCATAGGGCACCGGGCTCGGATGCAGACCCACTGCTACCATACCAGCGATATGAGCCATATCAACCATCAGCCTGGCCCCCACCTGGTCAGCAATGTAGCGGAGACGCTCGAAATCAATAATGCGGGGGTAAGCACTGGCCCCAGCCAGAACCAACTTGGGGTGGTGCTTTAAGGCAAGCATCTCCAACTCTTGATAATCAATCCTCTCCGTTTCCCGATTGACACCGTAGGGTATGAACCGGTACAGCTTGCCGGAGAAACTCGCCTTATGGCCATGGGTAAGGTGCCCACCATGAGCCAGACTCATACCCATCACAGTATCACCATGGTCAAGCAGGGCGTAGTAGGCTGCCATATTCGCCTGAGCCCCACTGTGCGGCTGGACATTGGCATGGTCAACATGAAAAAGCTCTTTAGCCCGCTCAATAGCCAGGTTCTCCACGATGTCCATATTCTCACAACCGCCGTAATAGCGGTTATGGTGATAGCCTTCAGCGTATTTATCGGTTAGAAATGAACCCTGAGCCTCAAGCACAGCCCGACTGGCATAGTTCTCGGAGGCGATAAGGTTGATTGTCTCCCTCTGCCGCTTTGCCTCCATACCAATAACACAACTAATTTCCGGATCAGTTTGATCTAATGAACTCATCTTCCCTCCATGTTTCAATTCCACAGCCGCCCCCCCACACACTATATTTTAACGGTTAATCGGCAAAAGGTAAAATGACCGGGATAGCAGGCATAATTGACTTGCCATATTGCTCATGCTATCATCATAATCAAAAAGGTTACCGGAAAATCCCCTGCTTAGTAAATTGAAGGAAATAGCATGTCAGCACTAAGTGAGCTCTGTCAAGAAATCTGTACCTGCCAAAGGTGCCAGTCATTAGTAAAAAATCGAACCAAAGTAGTCCCTGGCGGTGGCATGGAGCACGCTGATATTATGTTTATCGGCGAGGCACCAGGTTGGCATGAAGACCAGCAAGGGATCCCCTTTGTCGGACCAGCCGGATTATTTCTTAATGAGCTAATCTCCTCCATCGGCCTGGGTCGTGATCAGGTCTATATCACCAACGTAGTCAAGTGCCGCCCCCCGGAAAACCGTGACCCGCTGCCCGTTGAAATACAGGCCTGCCGCAACTGGCTGGACCGCCAGATTGAGTTAATTCGCCCCAAGATGATTGTAACCCTGGGGCGTTATTCGATGGCAATGTTCTTCCCCGGTAAGAGTATTGGTAAGATTCACGGCACCGCTCTCAAGCAAGACAATATCATCTACTACGCAATGTATCACCCCGCTGCCGCCCTTCACCAACAGAGCCTGCGCCAGACGATACAGGCCGACATGCTCAAGATACCATCACTCCTGACCCAGGCAGAGACTGTCAGTGAGGCAGACAAGCAGCCGGAACAGCTAAGTATGTTTGAGGTCCATAACCTTGAGTAAGCCAAGACTAAAGATAATCCCCCTCGGTGGACTGGGTGAAATCGGCAAGAATATGATGATGATAGAACATGGTAATGACATCATCGTCATTGATGCCGGCTTTATGTTCCCCGAAGAGGAAATGTTAGGCATTGATCTGGTAATCCCTGATATAAGCTACCTGCTGGAGAAAAAGGATAAGGTAAGGGG
Source organism: uncultured Dehalococcoidales bacterium (assembly GCA_964649385.1). Lineage (GTDB taxonomy): Bacteria > Chloroflexota > Dehalococcoidia > Dehalococcoidales > UBA5760 > UBA5760. The sequence goes on from CAZYRA010000006.1 coordinate 22,262, forward strand.
TATCATCGTCACCCATGGTCATGACGACCATACCGGAGCCCTGCCTTATATCCTCCCCCAGCTGAACGTGCCCATTTATGCCACCAAGCTTACCCAGGGTCTTATCTCGGTAAAGCTCAAGGAGCGCAAAGCACTGGATGGAGCCAAGCTAGAGACTATCGCCACGGGAGAGAGTTTTAGCTTGGGGAAATTCAGGATAGAATTCTTCCCGGTTTGCCACAGCATACCCGATGCGGTAGGCCTAATCATAAATACACCGCTCGGGACCATAGTACATAGCGGCGATTTTAAGATTGACTATACCCCAATCAGCGGTAAGCCAACCGACCTCTCCCGGCTGGCCCAACTGGGAGCACAGGGAGTCCTCCTCCTTCTCGCCGATTCTACCTATGCTGAATCACCCGGCTACACTCCATCAGAAAAGGTGGTCAGCGAAACCCTGGACCGTGTTATGGCCAACGCACCGGGAAGAGTAATCATAACCACCTTTTCTTCACTGGTCTCCCGTATCCAGCAGGTTATTGATGCAGCAGCAAAGCACAAGCGCCGTGTCTTCGTTGTCGGACGCAGTATGAGCAATACCTCACAGATGGCACTGAAGCTGGGCTATCTCAGCGACACTGAGGGAGTGCTGGCCAGGATAGATGAACTTAAGGGTATGCCCCATAATAAAATTGTCTTTATCACCACCGGAAGCCAGGGAGAACCTACTTCAGCCCTGGTCCGTATGGCTAACCGTGCCCATCGTCAGGTCCACATCATCCGTGGTGATACGGTAGTTATTTCAGCAACACCCATTCCCGGCAATGAATCGTTAATCAACAGAACTGTAGATAATCTCTTCAAGCAAGGCGCCCAGGTAATCTACAGCAAGTTAGAGCAGGTCCATGTTCATGGACATGCCAGTCAAGAAGAGCTGAAGCTGCTCCTAAATCTGGTCAAACCGAAGTTCTTTATGCCCATCCATGGCGAATACCGCCACCTGAGCCTTCACTCCAAGCTGGCCCAATCAATAGGTATACCCGAGGAGAACATCTTTATCTTGGAGGATGGAGATATACTCGAGCTTGACCCCCACTCAGGCAAAAAAACAGGTAAGGTTACTTCGGGTAATGTCTATGTCGACGGTCTAAGTGTCGGTGACATCGGCAGTGTCGTCCTGCGCAACAGAAGAATGCTATCCAGAGATGGCATAGTAGTAGTGATTATTGCTGTTAATAAGCAGACCGGGAAACTGATAGGTCGCCCTGACATCGTATCGCGTGGTTTTGTCGACACCAGAGAGTCCAATGATATGCTGGAAGAAAGTCGCGACCTGGTAGCTCAAACCCTGGCCCACAGCGGCAAACAACCGGCCGAGTGGAGCCTGGTCAACGACAAGATTAGAGACACACTCAATAGATTTTACTATGAGCAGACCAAGCGCCGACCAATGATACTTCCCTTTATGGTAAAGGTCTAGCGTAAAAGTACCCTCCCCAGCAAGAGGCTATGTGGCAAAGAGAAAGCCAAACACCTTAGGTAAACCGAAAAGGAAAGCCAGGGGAAAGCAGCCAGCAAAGGGGCACTCCTACTTTCCCACTTGGCGTGTGGCCGGGCGAGCCATCCTGATAGCCGCAATCGTAGGGGTACTATACTGGCAGTGGTCCAACCTGACAGCGTGGGCGATTGATATCAGAGATAGTACCTGGAACCTCTTTGGCTGGGGACTGCTCCTCCTCATCCTAGCTCTGATAATCCTGGGGGTAGTACTATGGTTTCGGAGAAGCTCCCCCCCCCTTGTTCGGTTTCGTCAGTGGCTGGGTGGTATTGCGTTCACTATGGCCATCTGGGGATTACTTGCCTTTTCCGCACTGGGCGGTAGTATTGGTCAACACCTTATCGGCTACCCCTCGAACTTCATAGGCATTCCCCGTGTCGTCGGTCTAATCCTTGCCGGCATTGTTTTGGTAGCTCCGAGAGCCTTCGTGGGTGCATTCAGAAGGGCTGCCTCATGGTCTCATAGGCAATTCCAGAGGCAACCTAAGCCACCGCCAGCGTTTCAACCGGGGCTAACCCCACCACAGGTAATAACTGGAGATCAGCCCGCAATCAGCCCACCTACCCCCACCCCAGCGGCTCCGTCTCCAGTTCAGATCCCGGCCCCGGCCCTAACCCCTCCCCCCACCCATTCCCAGGAGGAACTACGACAGGTAGCCCAAGAAGTGTGGAGGAAGTACGGCGAATCACCATCATTGATTACTGACAACGGCTGGCGGCTGCCGCCCATTGATATCCTGGACCGGGCTCCTGAAATCGAATTCGGTCAGGCCGATACTACCCAGAGGGCCAGCCTTATTGAAGAGGCCCTTGCCAGCTACGGGGTAGAGGTCAAGGTAGTCCAGATAAACACCGGGCCAACGGTTACCCAATTCGGTCTGGAACCGGGGTGGGATAGAAAAATGAAGGAGATAAGGGAACGGGATAAGGACGGCAATGTTACCATCAGATTGGAGGAGGTATCCAGGACCAGGGTTAAGGTTGATAGAATCACAGCACTGGCTAATGACCTGGCTCTGGCACTGGCAGCACCCAGTATCAGGATTGAAGCGCCGGTACCGGGCAAGCCAGTAGTCGGCATTGAAGTACCCAATACCACCATGGGTATGGTCAATCTGCGAGGGGTAATCGAGACCAGCGGCTTCCAGAAGCTCATCACCAAATCCAGGCTCGCTCTAGCGCTGGGTAAAGGTGCCGGCGGCGAAGCGGTGGTCACCGACCTGACAAAAATGCCGCACCTGCTCATTGCCGGGGCTACCGGAAGCGGTAAGACCGTCTGCCTGAATTCTACCATTTGCTGTTTATTACTCCATAACTCACCGAATAGTTTGCGCTTAATTATGATTGACCCCAAACGGGTGGAGCTGACCCCGTTTAACAGCATACCCCACCTGGCGACCCCTGTCATCGTTGACACCAATAAAGCCGTAAGCACACTACGCTGGCTCAATCAGGAGATGGATAAGCGCTACCAGAAACTGGCAACCGCCGGCGCCCGTAATATCGAGGGCTATAACAAAAACAAAGAGGGGGGGGAAAAGCTCCCCTACATCGTACTGGTGATAGATGAACTGGCCGACCTGATGATGTCCGGCTTCGATGAGGTCGAGCACATCCTCTGCCGGCTGGCCCAGCTTGCTCGAGCTACCGGAATCCACCTTGTCGTAGCTACCCAGCGCCCATCGGTGGATGTGGTCACCGGCCTGATTAAGGCTAACTTCCCCACCCGTATCAGCTTTGCCGTAACCTCACAGGTAGACTCACGAACTATCCTCGATAGCACCGGCGCGGAGAAGCTGCTGGGCAGAGGTGATATGCTCTATATGCCTACCGAGGCAGCTAAGCCCAAACGACTGCAGGGGTGCTATGTCTCCGATGCCGAGACAGAGAGGCTGGTTTATTTCTGGGGAAGTCAGCAGAAAGAAGAGGCCACCTCGCTGCAGATCACCGAGCTTACCGTGCCATCAACCGCTGCCGGCAGGGGTGATTTTCCCCAAGATGTTCTGCTGGATACCGCAAGAGAACTGCTGGAGGAACATAAACACATCTCGACCTCTTTCCTACAGCGGAAGTTGCACATCGGCTACCCCCGGGCATCCCGCATTATGGAGCAGCTTGAAGAGGAGGATACTGGGTCTGAAGGGTAA
>CAZYRA010000007.1:0-19014 GCA_964649385.1 uncultured Dehalococcoidales bacterium
GCCCCAGTGGAACGAAGATCTGGCCCGTGATGAAGAGGCTACCCTGGTTGTCCAGGTCAACGGCAAGCTGCGCGATAGGATTACCGTCCCGCTATCTATTACCGAGGCAGAGGCTAAGAGCCTGGCGATGGCGAGCCAGCGGGTAAAGGACTACCTCGAGGGCAGGGAACTGCTCAAGACAATATACGTTCCGGGCAGGCTGGTCAACCTGGTGGTGAGATAAGAACTAAGGAGAGTGATATGAGGCTGGCGTTCATCGGCGGTGGCAATATGGGGGAAGCGATGCTAGCTGCTATCTTGGATAAGGGACTCAGTATAGCAGAGAATGTCACCGTTAGTGATATCAGCGAGCCCCGCCGCCTTTACCTTAAACAGAAGTACGGCGTTACCGTAACGGGTGATAATCGTCAGGCGGCAGTCGAAACCGATGTGGTGGTGCTGGCGGTTAAACCGCAGCAGCTTGCCGAAGCAATGAGCGGGCTCAGCGGCCAGCTTCATGCAGCGCAGATGGTGCTGTCCATTGTCGCCGGCGCCGGCATCAGTGCCCTGTGCCGTGGGCTTGGCCATAACTGTGTTGTCCGGGTGATGCCCAATACTCCGGCCCAGATTGGTGAGGGTATTAGTGTTTGGACAGCCACCGCGGAGGTAAGCAAGGAGCAGCAGGCTCAGGCTAGTGCTATCCTCGGTGCGATGGGCAGGCAGGTCCATGTTGCCGATGAGCGGTACCTCGATATGGCAACAGCGGTGAGCGGCAGCGGTCCCGCCTACGTCTTCCTCTTTACCGAAGCGCTGACCAGCGCCGCTGTAGATATCGGGCTCCCTGATGATATAGCAAGGGAGCTTGCTCTTGAGACAGTCCTGGGTTCGGCGCGGTTTATGCAGGGCTCGGATAGGCCCCCCGTCGAACTGCGCCGGATGGTCACCTCTCCCGGCGGCACCACCGCCGCGGCACTGGCCTGCCTGGAAAAGGGGCAGTTCACCGAGCTCATCAAGCAAGCGGTTAGGGCAGCCTACGAAAGGGCCAGGGAGTTGGGAAACTAGCAGGGAATAGCCTTCCTCGATTCAAATTGCCAGGTGTGAGACAAGCCCTGGCACCCGTTGTGTCATCACGAGAGATTGCCGTGCTATGCTCGCAATGACAGGATGTTTAGAAGAGGCGAAACCTCTCTTTTCTGTCCATTTCCTGCTCCCTATTAACTTGTATGTTTCTCCTAAAAGTACTATAATTATGAATATTCATATATTTACTACTTCTGGACTAAAGGGGGTATTATGGACATCGAACATATCTCGCCTGAGTACAAATGTCTGGGCTCGATAACGGTCAATCCCAGGGGGCAGGTGGTCATACCGGCTAATGCTCGCAGGGAGATGGGCATAGAAAGCGGAGACACGCTGCTGGTCTTCAAGATTCTCCACGACCAGGTACTGGCGCTGGTTAAGGTCGATACCCTGGAACAGGTCTTAAGGGATATGAGCAAACATATGGCCGGCTTCGAGCGGTTAATGAAGGAGTACAAGCCAAGGGTAGCCGGTAACAAAGAAGGAGGACCAGCCAGGTGAAACGCTCAAAGATTTTGGTCACCATTTTACTGTGTTTGGCCCTGGCCGGCGCCGCGGCTTGTATGCCGGGTGGAAGTAGCGGGGAAGGGGAAGAGTCCAACCGGCAGTTGGTTGAGGTGGTCCGGGGTAATCTCGCCATCAGTGTCAGCGGTAGCGGCTTTATCGAGACACCTGATGAGATAGTATTGACCTTTGATAACGGTGGCAGGGTAGGAATGACTTATGTTGATAACGGTGATGAGGTTAACCGGGGCCAGTGCCTGGCGACTCTGTACCCTCTTGATGAGGAGGCGCTCACCCTGGCGGTAACCCGGGCGGAGGCCGTCCTACTGCAGGCGGAATACGAGCTGGAGCAGGTGGTGAATCCCTACACCGAGGATGAGATCGCCGATGCTGAGGATGCGGTTGATGATGCCGAGGACTGGCTGGATCTGACTGAGGACATGCTGCGGTACGTCCTGAAACACGGCAGTGAGTGGGAGGTTATGGAATGGCAGATGGAGGTGTTCAAGGCCGAGGCGCAGCTGGCGATAGCCGAGGACACACTGGATACAATGCAGGAAGAGCCTGATGAGGAGATGGTAGAGATACTGGAAAAGCAGGTACAGGCCGCCGAGCAGGCCCTGGACGAGGCAGAAAGTGCGCTGGAAATAGAGGTTATGAACGCCCCCTTTGATGGCGCAGTAGCCGGCATCTATGTTGAGGAAGGGGACGTTATCCCACCCGCCACCGTATCGGCGATGCCGGTAGTCCGGCTTCTCGATACCAGCACTATGGAGCTGGTAGTTGAACTGGATGAGATAGATATACCCGTTGTTGAAACAGGACAGCGGGCAATTATCAGCATCGATGCCCTGCCGTCCCTTCAGCTTGAGGGTGCGGTTACCTCCATTGCTGCCGTGCCGACCGTAGAGGCCGGTGTGGTGCTGTACAACGCCCGGATCAGCTTTGATGTCCCCGAGGGGGCAAAACTCAAGGTCGGTATGAGCGCTACCGCTGATACCATCAGCACAGAACAAAGCGATGTCCTGCTGGTGCCCGATCGGGCAATCAGCTACAGCGAGGGCGGCCCGGTGGTCTACGTTATGGTTGATGAACAGATTGAGGAGCGGCCGGTAGTTATCGGCATCAGCGACGGCTTTCAGACCGAGGTTAAGGAAGGGCTCGAAGAAGGAGAGGTAGTGGTTATACCGGTAAAGACCAGTTCAGGGTCGGAGGGGTTCGGTTTCTTTGACTAAGGTCGGGCTGATTGGATGAGGATATGTCCCAGAGTATGATTGAGCTTGATAAGGTAACCAAGGTATACCATATGGGCAAGGTGGAGGTCCACGCCCTGAGGGGAGTCAGCCTCTCCATCAATACGGGGGAAATGGTGTCCATTATCGGCGCCTCGGGCTCCGGCAAATCAACTATGCTAAATGTAATCGGCTGCCTTGATAAGCCCACCTCGGGCAGCTACTTTTTCGATGGGGTGGATGTCAGCCAGCTCAATGATAATCAGCTGGCTGAGGTGAGAAACAAGAAGATAGGCTTCGTCTTCCAGGACTTTAATCTGTTGCCGCGCGCTACCGCCTTAGCCAACGTGGAGCTGCCCCTGATCTACAGCGGCGTCCGCCGGAGGCATCAGCGCGCTATCGAAGCGCTGGAGCAGGTGGGCTTAAGTAAGAGAGCCAACCATAAACCTACCGAGATGTCGGGTGGTGAGCAGCAGCGGGTGGCCATTGCCCGGGCGCTGGTCAACAATCCCGCTGTTATCCTGGCCGACGAGCCCACCGGTGAGCTTGACACCCACTCCTCTGACGAAATTATGTCTATCTTGCACCAGCTTCACCGGGACGGCAAAACGATAGTCTTAATTACCCACGAGGCAGATATCGCCGTCCAGGCGCAGCGTACGGTCCGCCTTCGTGACGGGGAGATTGTCATCTGATGAAGTTCAGAGACTCGCTGGGTACCGCCTTAAGGTCACTGACTGCCAACAAGCTGCGCTCCGGGCTGACTATGCTCGGTATGGTAATCGGGGTCGCTTCGGTCATCGGGCTGATGTCAATTGGCAGGGGGGCCGAAACGATGATTACTTCTACTTTCGAAGACCTGGGCTCCAATGTCGTCTGGGTGCAGCCGCATAACCCCGATGCCCCGGGGTTTGCCGGAATGTCTCCTGAATTTGCTGTGCAAAGCCTCACTATGGATGATGCTGAGGCGCTAGCCGATATTCCCTCGGTAGTAGGCATCGCGCCGACCAATCAGAACTTCGCCGAACTGGTAGCTGGCAACGAGAGCTTTGCCGCGATGGTCAACGGCAGCACGTCCGCCCTCCAACAGATCAGTAATTATACGCTGGCCTATGGCCAGTTTATCACCGACCGAAATGTGGCCAAGCGAGATACGGTAGTCGTGCTCGGCGATAACGCGGCAAAAGAGCTCTTTGGCTCGGCTTCCCCCCTCGGTGAGAGGGTTAAAATCAAGGGGAAGCGGTTTACCGTTATCGGCGTCCTCGAACCCAAGGGCGGGGCAGTTATGGGAGTCAATATGGACGATATCGTAATAATTCCGATAACCACCTTCCAGACCAAGCTCTTTGCCCAGCAAACGGCCAGTGGTAAGGATGCCGTCGAGTCAATTTCGGTTCAACTTGCCAGCGCTGCAGCGATCGACGGGGCGATTGAAGATATTGAGACCGTCTTAAGGAAGCGCCATCACATCGGTCTTGATGAGAAGGATGACTTTGCCGTCGTCAGTCAGGAGCAGGTACTCGGTATGCTCACGCAGATAACCGGGGTATTCACCATATTTCTGGGGGCTATTGCCGGTATATCCCTGCTCGTCGGCGGTATCGGTATTATGAATATTATGCTGGTCTCGGTAACCGAGCGGACCCGGGAGATAGGCATCCGTAAGGCGCTGGGGGCCAAGCGCAGGGATATCCTGGTCCAGTTTCTCCTCGAATCGGCAGTGATGAGCCTGGTCGGTAGCAGCATTGGTATCGTTTGCGGCTGGGTCATGTCACGTGTTGCCTCCGGCATAGCTATCGCCGGTACCAACATTCCCGCTGTAGTATCACCGGATATTGTCGTCCTGGCCATCTCGGTTGCCATTCTCATCGGCATTGTCTCCGGGATATACCCGGCAATGAGAGCAGCCAGGTTGAATCCTATTGACGCCCTGCACTACGGGTGATTAGAATAGAGGCAAGAATAAGCGTGTTGCTATGAACTGGCTTGATATCGTTCTTATTGTGGTAATCGGTATTGCTGCCTTTATCGGCCTACGAAAAGGGATTATCAAGATGGCGCTGACCCTGGCCGGGCTGATAGTCGGCATAGTCGTGGCGGGGCGCTACTATGCCTCCTTTTCTCAGTACCTGACCTTTATCTCCTCACCTACCTGGGCCAAGGTGGCTGCCTTTACCATCATATTTATCGGCATAATGATGATTGCGGCACTGCTGGCACGCCTACTGGAGAGCACCGCCTCGGTAATAATGATGGGCTGGGCAAACCGCCTCGTCGGCGCTATACTCGGCTTTATCCTCGGGGCTTTGTTCTGTGGCGCCATCCTGGCGGTTTGGGTCAAGTACATAGGTACTCCCGGGGTCGTCGCCCAGTCACAAGTTGCCCCGGTACTACTAGGCACCTTCCCCAGGGTACTAGCCCTATTGCCCCAGGACTTTGACTCGGTACGGTCTTTCTTTGAGTAACCAGTTCCAGAGGTAGTAAGAGTCATGGTACCGATAGAGTAACGATCAACCCCCGCTAGGCTAAATATCAGCCAGCGGGGGGTTATTTCTCGTCGCTAGTTTTCCGCTTAAAAGGTCCCTTCGGCAGGCTCTTTACCCGGGTGCAGGCTGCGCCACTTCTCTAGGAGCTGCTCTTTAGTCTCGGAATGCTCGGGGTCGAGTACACAGCAATCAACCGGACATACCTCAACGCACTTGGATTCTTCGTGGCTACCGACACATTCGGTGCACTTGTCGGGCTCAATCACATAGATTGTTTCCCCCTCACTAATTGCCCCATTAGGGCACTCCGGCTCGCAGGCTCCGCAACTAATACACTCATCCGTAATCTTGTATGACATAGATACCTCCTGTCTTTTCTCTTTTAGGAATTATTTTTATAATATTATCTAATCTTCCGTAACAACTATGCTCTGCTACTAAACTTCTCTTTGAGAGCTATCACCACGCGCTCAGGGACAAGCTCACTAACATCCCCGCCCAGTTGGGCTGCTTCCTTGAGCAGGCTGGAGCTTAAGAACTGATATTTCAGGTCTGACATCAGGCAGACTATTTCTATCTCCGGGGACAGCGTTTTTTGCATCATAGCCAGGTCGAACTCCCTCTCGAAGTCAGCACTCATTCTCAGCCCACGTACTATGGTCTGTGCCTTCACTCTCTTGGCAAAGCTGACGGTCATTCCACTAAAAATCTGCACCTCAACATTAGGCAGAGCAATTATTGATTGCTTCACCAGTTCCAACCTCTCATCGGTAGTGAAGAGAAGGTTCTTAGCGGGTCTATCGTAGACACCGATAACCAGCTTTTTGAAGAGCTTAGATGCCCTGGTGATGATATCAAGGTGACCGTTGGTTACGGGGTCAAAACTGCCCGGGTAGATGGCGGTAATCAAGGAATGTCCTCCTTCTCATAAACGGAGATGCAGCTATCCCCATGGCGGCGCTCTTTAATAAGGTTCAGCGGGCTATAGCTCGCATCCAGATGAGTACGGGGGGAGTGTGTTACCACTACAATTGATTCTGCCCCGACTAGTTTAGAATCTGCCAGCCGGGCTACCAGCTTACCTATGGAGGGATTAGAATAGGGAGGGTCTATCAATATAATACTGTACTCCTTGTCCAGGAAGAGAACTGCTTTGGTTACATCTCGGCAGTAGATGTGTGCCTGCTCAGTAAACCTCGTCTTTTCTAGATTCTGCCTAATTATATCACAACAATGCGGCTCACGCTCAACAAAATCAACCCACTCGGCGCCGCGGCTTAAAGCCTCAATACCCAAGGCACCGCTGCCGGAAAATAAATCAAGCACTCTTCCCCAGTCGCCGATAATTGTTCCCAGGATAGCAAAAATCGCGCCCCGCACCAGATCCGTCGCCGGACGAGTAATACTAGCATCCTTCGGCGCCTTCAGTCGATGTCCTTTTGTCTTACCGGCGATAACTCGCATTGTCAATTATTAAGGTGTCTCTTCCTTATCTAACCCGAGACTATATTCTAGATTATACGAGACAAATTATCAAGCAGGCTAACCCCCAAAGCGGTGCTTTTCGTTATACCGCAGCCGGTTCGGCTTCTTTCCCTGCCCTGGTGAAATCGGCCAGCGTATTCTGCGGGCACTCCTCGACACACTTAAGACAGAGGGTGCATTTCTCCTGGTTGAACTCGGGAAGAGCGGTCTCCTTATTCCACTCTATCGCCTCATACTCACAAGCCTTAAAGCACTTACGGCAGTGGATACAGCCGAAATCACACCTTTCCCGGCCCGGGATGTTCTTTAACGGCTTGTAGCTACAGAGAAAGGCTATCTTGGTCCCGGCGGGGACCAGCTCAATGATGCCCTGAGGGCACTCGGTAACACAAAGTCCGCACCCGGTACACTTCCCGGCATCAACAATGGCGATGTCTTTCTCCGGGTCAATAGATATGGCGTTATGGGGGCATACCTCCACGCAATCATTGAGGCCCAGGCAGGCATAGGGGCACTTCTTATATCCGCTGAGAAGCTGGGCTGCCCCTTTACAGGTCAAGGCTCCGGAGTATTTGTAGACAACCTCGGAGTTACCGGTACAACGAACGACGGCCTTCTTGCTCATCTCGGACACATCCAGGGTTATACCCAGCACCTTTTCCAGCTGTGCCAGTCTTTCGGGGTCCTGCAGCACCATAGAGCATGGTGTGGTGAGGATAAGGCCGGCATCCTTTGCCACCGCCTGAGCATAGCCGAAGCAGCCGGCATAACCACAGGCACCACAGTTCAGCCCGGGCAGGATAGAGTTTATCTTCTCCGTTTTCTCGAGTCCCTTTACCTTCTGCGGGACCTTAAGGTAGACAAAGAATATTACCAGCCCGCAGACTAGACCGATAGCGGTAAGGATACCTATAATCATAGCCCCTTTATCCTCTAATTAGATTGTATCACCCGTTATAGCATCCCCCCAAACCCCTGGAAGGCGAGGCCGAGTAGTGTGGCGGTAATAAATGCTATCGGCAGCCCTCTCATCGACTTGGGGGTATTAGCCAGCTCCAGCTTTTCCCTGATACCCGACATCATTGCCAGAACGAGGGTAAAACCAAGGCCGCCACCAAGCGCAGCCACGATGCTGCCGGTAAAGGAATAGCCCTCTGTTGCATTTATCAGGGTAATGCCGAGCACGGCACAGTTCGTGGTAATCAGCGGCAGGTATATCCCGAAGGCGAAATAGAGATTGGCATTTGTCTTCTTGATGAAGATTTCGATAACCTGGACCAGTGTCGCTATCACCAGGATATAGATGACGATATCCATATACTCGATATCGAAAGGAACAAGGATATGATTGCGAATGAGCCATGTGGCGATGGAGGCGATAGTCATCACAAAGGTGACGGCCACTCCCATACTAACAGCGCTGCCTATTTTCTTGGAAACGCCGAAGAAGGGGCAGAGACCGAGAAACCTCATCAGGATAAAGTTGTTGATGAGGACCATACCGATGAAGATGGTAGCAAACTCACTCATTCTTTCATTACCCCCGTCCTTCTGAATAATGCCATTATCAGCCCTATTAGCAGGAATGCGCCCGGGGGAAGGATGAATATTACTATCGGGTGTTCCTTGAGGACAGGCAGGTCAAAGAAGTGGATGCCGAACACCGCCAGGTTACCGGTACCCAGTATCTGTCTCAGGAAGGAGATGATGAGCAGGGCTAACATAAAGCCAACGGTAATGCCTAATGCATCAGCAATCGAGTTCAGCATCGGGTTTTTGGAGGCAAAAGCCTCAGCCCTACCGAGGATGATACAGTTCACCACAACCAGGGGAAGGAATATTCCCAGCGACTCGTACAGGTCAGGAAACCGGGCATGAAATATCAGATTAACCACGGTAACCAGCGTGGCAATAATGACGATAAAGATGGGAATCCTGGTGATGCTGGGGACAAATCTCCGTATCAAGGATATTATTACGTTAGCCCCCAGCAGGACAATGAGAACCGCCAGGGTCATTCCCAATGCGTTATCGATTGAGGTACTGATTGCCAGCACCGGGCATAAGCCGAGGGCAAGTACAAAGACCGGATTAGAGATGATTAACCCTTTGGCAAATTCCTTGCCGAATTTACCCATCTTTACCCTCCTTCCTCACTAGCCTTGATTAATTTGACCTTCTCCATAGCGGTAGTCCTAACGGCATCAACGACAGCCGCGGAACTTACCGTGGAACTGGTTATGGCGTCTACCTGCCCTCCGTCTTGCCTCAGGGCCACATCGGCAATATTCAGGCCACTAAACATATCGGTAAAAGAAGGCTCAGCTATTCTGGTACCCAGCCCGGGGGTCTCCTTCTGCGAGATGATGGTGATATCCTTTAGGGTCTTCTCATCCTCAAGCCCGACCAGGATATCAATACCACCTCCATACCCCTTACCGACGGCGATAAAGGCATAACCAATCTCATCCCCGTCGGAGTAGATTGTGTAGATATCATCCCTAAACTCGTATCGGCTCATCTCGGGGAACATTTCAGAAAGCATGCTTTCTGTCTGTATTTCCTTTTGAGCCTCAATCTCACCTCGGGTCATACGGTCGGTGTAGGTAAGTGCAGTCACCGAGATAGCCACCACTGCGGTTAGAAGAATTACAGGGAAAGCCTTTTTCAAAAAATCTTTAGCTTGCACCTTTCACCCTCTGTACCAGACCATACGGCCTTATCTTAATATAACGGTCAATGAGTGGTGTCATTGCGTTCATAAACAGGATAGAATAGCAGACCCCCTCCGGCATACCGCCGAACCGTCTTATCAGCATGGTTAATACCCCAAGAGCAAGGGCGAAGACTATTTTACCCCGGTTGGTAAGCGGGGAGGTGACATAATCGGTAGCCATGAAGAAAGCGCCAATCATAAGTCCCCCGGCCAGAATATGGAACAGGGGGTCCTGGCCTATGGCGAAGGAAAGCAGCGCCACCATTCCGATATATACTGTGGGAATCCGCCAGTTTATCAGGCCGCGGGCGATGAGGAAAATGCCCCCGACCAGTATCAAGAGGGCTGAGGTCTCCCCCAACGAGCCGGCGGTATTGCCAAGAAACATTGCCTGATATAGAGAGAGCCTGTCTGCCGTCCAGATGAAGCTCTCACCCAGGGGAGTAGCCGTAGTTACCGCATCGGCAGCAAATCCGGTCGGCGCTACCCAATTTGTCATCTCCAGAGAGAAGCTGATCGACATAAAGGCCCTTGCCGCCAGGGCGGGATTGAATATGTTGTGACCCAGGCCGCCGAAGGCTTCCTTGACAATGGCGATAGCAAAGACAGCGCCTAGTGCCACCATCCATAGAGGTATCAGTGGCGGCAGGATTAGGGCAAGGAGAAGACCGGTAACCACGGCACTGCCGTCCATTATGAAGACCCGGCCCATCAGCTTCTTGCACAGGCACTCGGTAAGCACGGCTACGCCCACGCTGACGCCGATTACCGACAGAGCATTATAGCCAAAGAAATATATTGCCGCACCGGTGGGAAAGAGGAGAGCAATCACCACAAGGTACATTATCTTGCTCACCGAGAGTTTCCTCCAGAGGTGTGGTCCCGGCGAGACCAGGAGCTGACTTACTTCACTCATTTATTGAGGAACCTCTTCGCGATTTCTTTCTTCGCCACCTTGATGTATTGAACTATCGGGATGTTGGCCGGACAGGTATAGGTGCAGGCGCCACACTCAAAACAGTCATCGATATAGTAGTTCTCTTTACATTCATCGTACCTGCCGTCCTTGGCATGTCTTGCCAGTAGGGTTGGCATCAGGCGCATAGGGCAGGCCTCGATACACATACCGCAGCTGATACAGTCCCGTTCCCTTATCGGCTCGTCTTCCTTAACCAGTATGCTGTTTGTCCCCTTGACGACCGGGAAATCAAGGTCGAACTGGGCAATACCCATCATCGGCCCACCGAGGATTACCTTATTGGCTTTGTCCTCCATTCCCCCGCAGTACTCAATAAGAGCCCTGATGGGGATGCCGAACCGGGTCAGGAGGTTCTTAGGACTTTTCACTGCGCCGGAGACGGTTACCACCCTCTCAATAAGCGGTTTGCCCTCAAAGATAGCGTCATGAATTGCCTTGGCGGTGCTTACATTGTGGACAACCACCCCGACATCCAGGGGCAGTCCGCCAATCGGTACCTCTCTACCCAGTACCATATGGATAAGGGTCTTTTCCGCCCCCATCGGGTATTTCGACTTTAAGGGTACTATCCTGAAGTTCTCCCCCAGTCCCAAGCTGACTATCAGCTCTTCCATATGCTTGATGGCATCTTCCTTGTTATCCTCAATGGCGATGTAGGTAGCCTGAGGAGAGAGTACCTTTCTGATAATATTTAATCCGGACAGCACCTTCTCCCCGTATTCCAGCATTACCCTGTGGTCTGAGGTAACATAGGGCTCACACTCACAGCCATTCAGGATTACGGTATCTATGTTCTTATCTTTAGGCGGCGACAGCTTGACCTGAGTAGGGAAGGCAGCTCCCCCTAGCCCCACGATACCAGCCTCTCTTATCTTCTCTAAGACCTCTTTTGCGGAGAGGGACTCAGGGTTTCTCGGGATCTCCAGTTCGACCCAGTTATCTTCACCATCAGAGGTTATCACCAGTGCCTCGACAAGCTGGCCGGTCGGGGGATTAACCAACATAGTGGTACCGGATACTTCACCGGATATGGTGGCATGAATCGGCGCACTGACAAACTTGTCCGAATCGGCTATCTTCTGGCCGGTTAAGACCTTTTCCCCTTTCTTAACCAGTGCCTGAGCGGGGGCTCCGATATTCTGCTGCAGGGGGATGACTACCTTTTCCGGCAGTGGTGCCGACTCAATCGGGCTTTTCTCGCTGAACTTGCGCTCAGGAACCTTTACCCCGTAAGGAGCGCTCTTCTTTTTTAACCTGATCGCCAATCTGTTCACCTCAACTAGCACTCACCAGGTACTGGGACAGTCCGGAAGAAAAATGTATCGTCCGGTCGGCATCAACGATAAGACACTCGGTATCGTCCAGTGATTCAATCAGCGTAATGCCGGCTTGGGGACCTATGATATAAATACTGGTGGCCAGAGCGTCAGCCGTCGTCGCGCTCGGGGCTATTACGGTGGTGCTGATACACCCCGCTGCTGAATACCCCGTCTTGGGGTTAATGATATGGTGTGCCGTTTTCTCCGGATCAAAATATCGCTCGTAATTACCTGAGGTAGCTATCGCTTTGTCAGAAAGACTGAATTTAGCCAGGCTCTGGCTTGTATTATCGGGGTTGACCAGAGCGACCAGCCACGGCTCTCCTTGTGGCTTGGTACCCAGCATCCTCATATCACCACCGGCGTTTATCAGGGCGTGCTCGACTCCTGTATCGCTAATGACATCCAAGGCTTCATCTACAGCGTAGCCCTTAGCGATGCCGCCAAGGGTAAGTTCCATCCCCTCCGCCGTGAAGTATATCTTCTCATCTTCAATAACTATCTTATCCCACCCGACCAGACCTAGCGTCTCATCTATCCTGTTCTGCTGGATAGCCTCACTCTCCTGCCACAGACCAGCCTGCCACAAGTCTAATAGCGGCTGGATGGTAATATCGAAATAGCCGTCCGTAATCTGAGCGTAGTCCAGGGACAGGGTTATCATCTGCCGAAAATCCTCGGATGGTGCCTCCAGATAGCCATCCCGATTGAGCCTGAATGCCTCACTTTTCTCATCAAATATCGAGGCTTCCCTTTCTATTCCTTCCATTCTGGCAAAGGCGGCGCTTATCGTTTCTTCGGCGTTTTCCTCACTGGAGGTGTAGACAGTTACGGTAACAAAGGTGTCCATAAGGGTACGGGTCTCTTCGAATTTGGTTAATTCCTCATCAGGTGTTATGTCGGTACAACTAATAGCTCCAAACATAACGGTAGAAACTACCGTAACACCAGCTATAAGCCAGTAAGCTTTCTTCATATGTTCTTACGCTTTGTATTTCCGGTCCTATCTAAAACCATTCGGAACGAAGTACCCATAGCTGTCTCAAGGGAAGGCTACTTACGCTTAAGGTACAGCTTCGCTATTTTAGCAGAAAATTTTCTAGGATTCCAGTTCACCCCGAGGGCTAACCTAGCCCAGCATACCCAGGAAGATGCCGGCGGCGGTAGCGGTGCCGATAACCCCGGCCACATTGGGGCCCATAGCATGCATCAAGAGAAAATTCCGTGGGTTAGCCTCCTGGCCCATCTTTTGCACTACCCTTGACGCCATAGGTACCGCGGAGACCCCGGCTGCGCCTATCATCGGGTTAATCTTCTCCTTAAGAAAGAGGTTCATAAACTTGGCTAGTGTTACGCCAGAGAAGGTAGAAACGGCAAAGGCGGCAATGCCTAGCCCGAACACCAGCAAGCTCTCCGGCTCGAGGAACACCCCGGCGCTCATAAAGGCGCCGACCGAGATACCGAGCAGGATGGTAAGAATATTAATGAAGGCGTTAGCCGCCGTGTCCGCCAGCCGGTCAGTAACACCGGACTCCTTGAGCAGGTTGCCCATCATAAACATACCAATTAGGGGGGCCGATTTGGGGACGAGGAGGATGATAATAATAGCACCGATTACGGGAAAGAGAGTTTTTTCCAGCCGGGACACCGGACGTAATTGCGGTTTCATGTATATCGCTCGCTCTTCTTTAGTAGTGAGCGCTTTTATTATCGGGGGTTGGATAATGGGTACCATCGCCATATAGGTATAGGCAGCTACTGCGGTAGCCCCGATAAGGTGAGGGGCAAGCCGGTTGGTGAGATAGATAGTGGTTGGTCCGTCAGCTCCACCAATGATACCGATAGAGGCAGCTTCACCAAAGCCGATACTGAGATCAGGGAAGGCAGCGCCCAAAAGCAGAGCCATAAAGAAGGCGAAGTAAACACCGAACTGCGCCCCGGCACCAAGGATTAGAGTCTTGGGGTTGGCAATAACTGGACTGAAGTCAGTCATTGCCCCCAGGCCGAGGAAGATGAGGGCTGGTACCATCTCCCAGACCAGACCGTAGCGGAATATGCGGGAAATCAGGCCAGCCGGCTCACCACCGATGGCATACGCCTCGACGACTTTACCCTGAACGATACATTCCATCAAGCCGCCGAGAGGCAGGTTAATCAGGATAACCCCGAAGCCGATAGGTACCAACAACAACGGCTCCATCTTCTTGGCGATGCCCAGATACAAGAAGGTAGCGCCGACAGCCAGCATTACCCCATTACCCCAGTAAAAGCTGGTAAATCCGGTTTCAAAAAGACCGAACATAAGTCCTCAGTTCATTCTTGATAGACTAGAACTCGATAACGGCGATTGTCTCACCGGGCTTGACCACCTGCTCGGTACTAACCCCTACCTCACCGATAGTACCATCCACCGGAGCCAGTATCGGGTTCTCCATCTTCATTGATTCCAGGATGCAGATTACATCACCCTCCTGGACCTGGTCTCCCGGTTTGACATTGACGTTGATAATCTTACCGGTTATTGGGACCTCAACGATTTCTTGCGCCATCCTTTAGTCACCTTCCTGTATGCTATCTTTACTCTTACCACGGCCGATTCTTCGCACCGCAATTGCTGTAAGTGCTATCGCCGTGGCTAGAATACCCAGTACCAGGAACACGGTACCGAAACCGACGCCCCCAATCTGAAAAGCTCGACCCCAGTCTACAGCCATACCTTAATAGTCCGCCCTTCAATTGCTTTGGGTAAAACTAAAGGGTGGATTTTATCTCCCTCACGGGGCTCCACCCTTCATACCAACGAGGTCAGGTTTACGCTATCGGGCAAGCTAAACCGCAACTGCCTTACTTATCTAAGTTTCCCGCCCCTTCTACAATTCAGTGAACTAGTCCAATTCAACGAGTTATGTTTTCCCTTCCCCAGGTGTAGCACCTACGATTGCCGGGTGCACTACAATTTCTCCCTCTTCCAGGTCGACTATAGCAGTATCCCCGGACTGGAATTTGCCACTGAGCAGGCCCTCTGAGAGTTTATCCTCTACCATATCCTGAATTACCCGGCGCAGTGGTCGGGCCCCGAAGGCCTCATCGTAACCCTTCTCACCCAGTAGGTCCTTGGCGGCATCAGTTACTTCCAGCTTGATTTCTTTCTCAGCGAGTCGTTCGGTTATTATCGCCAGCATCAAATCAACTATCTTTCGAATGTGTTCTTTGTTCAACGGATGGAATACAATTACCCCATCAATCCGATTGAGAAACTCGGGACGAAAGGTTTTCTTCAGCTCACCAAGCAACTTTTCTTTCATCCGCTCGTAGTCCTGCTGCCGGTTCTTTCCTTCGTCATTGCTGATGGCAAAACCGAGGCTAGAGCCCTTCTTGATAAGCTCGTCACCAATGTTGCTGGTCATCACAATAACGCTGTTGCGAAAGTCAACACGCCGCCCCTTGGCATCGGTCAGGTGACCGTCATCAAATATCTGGAGCAGGATATTGAACACATCAGGGTGGGCCTTCTCAATCTCGTCGAGCAGGATACAGCAATATGACTTACGCCTCACCGCCTCAGTCAATTGGCCGCCTTCCTCATAACCAACATATCCCGGGGGTGCTCCGACCAGACGGGATACGGCGAACTTTTCCATAAACTCCGACATATCAAGCCTGATGAGGGCCTCCTCACTGCCAAACATAAACTCAGCCAGGGCTCTGACTAGCTCCGTCTTGCCGACGCCGGTCGGCCCCAGAAAGATGAAATTACCTATCGGCCGACTGGGGTCCTTGAGCCCGGCTCTGGCTCGCCTTACCGCCTTAGCTACTGTGCCGATTGCCTCATCTTGACCAATGATACGCTGATGCAGCACGTTTTCCATCCCAAGTAAGCGTGTGGTCTCGTCTTCAGCCAGTTGCACTACCGGGATCCCCATCCACATACTCACTATCTCAGCGATGTCCTCTGTGGTCACCACCGGCTTGTTCTGCTCCTGCTCGGCCTGCCACTCCGCCTCTAGCCCCTTTATTTTCTCCTCAAGTTGAAGCTCACGCTGGCGCAGTTCAGCAGCGTAATCATATTGCTGAGTAGTCAGGGCAGCATCTTTGTCCCGGTGCACGCTGTCCTCAAGGCGACGGGCATCCTTTAGAGTCATCGGGATAGTCCTACTTCTAATCCTAACCCTTGATGCCGCTTCATCGATAAGGTCGATAGCCTTATCGGGCAGGAAACGGTCAGGTATATATCGAGAAGCTAATGTCACCGCTGAATTCAGTGCCTCATCACTTATCGCCAGATGGTGATGCTCCTCGTAGCGTTCCTTAATACCATTTAGAATCTCCAGTGCTTCATCAGCGGAGGGCTCCTCCACCAAAACCGGCTGGAAGCGGCGCTCAAGGGCGGCATCACGCTCAATATACTTCCGGTAGTCGTCAAGAGTAGTCGCTCCGATGCACTGCAGTTCGCCCCGGGCCAGCGCTGGCTTCAAGAGGTTAGCTGCATCTACTGCTCCCTCGG
Source organism: uncultured Dehalococcoidales bacterium (assembly GCA_964649385.1). GTDB lineage: Bacteria > Chloroflexota > Dehalococcoidia > Dehalococcoidales > UBA5760 > UBA5760. The sequence goes on from CAZYRA010000007.1 coordinate 16,288, forward strand.
CCGCCCCTGCACCTACCATAGTATGAAACTCGTCGATAAATAGTACACAGTTGCCGGCAGTCCTTACTTCATCGATAATCTTTCTTAGGCGTTCCTCAAACTCGCCGCGGTATTTTGTGCCGGCGACTACCGCCCCAATATCCAGCGAAACCATCCGTTTACCTTCCAATGTCTCGGGGACATCCCCGGCAACAATACGGTGGGCTAGACCCTCAACAATTGCTGTCTTACCCACCCCCGGTTCACCAATAAGGGCTGGATTGTTCTTGGTACGGCGGCTGAGGATTTGAATTACTCGCTCAATCTCTTTAGTGCGTCCGATAACCGGGTCAAGCTTGCCGGATCGGGCTGCCTCGGTCAGATTGATGCCCAGTTGGTCTAAAACGGGAGTGCGGCTCACACTACGGGCTGCTTTGGATTTAGGCGGGGCCTGGCTGAGAATACGCTCCACTTCGGCACGCGCCCGGTCGATGGTAATCCCCAAGCTATCCAACACACCAGAGGCTATTCCCTCCCCCTCACGCAGCAGACCTAACAGAAGATGCTCTGTCCCGATGTAATTGTGGCTGAGGTAGCGTGCCTCATCGATGGCTAACTCAATAACCCGTCTGGCTCTAGGTGTAAGGCCGGTCTCAGTGACACTGGGCTTATCACCACGCCCGGTAACGAATTCCACCGAAGCACGTACTTTGCTCAAGCCCGCGCCTAAACTAGTCAGGACCTTAGCGGCTACCCCCTCTTCCTCACGCACCAGACCAAGCAGGATATGCTCAGTGCCAATATAGCTGTGGTTAAGGCTCTGGGCTTCTTCTTGAGCCAGGGTAAGAACTCTACGGGCTCGCTCTGAGAATTTTTCAAATCGGTTAGCCATTTTTACCTACCTCAAGGTCAGCCTCTACCAGAAAATAGGTCTACTGTATAGATTATAAAACACCAGTGATAAAAGGTCAAAAATGAAGGCCAGATTATTTTACCCCGAATAGATAAAGCCCTCTGGCAATGGCATATTTTCCACAAAGAGTTGCCCCTTCAGTATCGTCTGCGCTGAGGCGTTTCACTTCCGTGTTCGGGATGGGAACGGGTGGTGCCACCTCGCTCTAATCACCAGAAGGCTACTTAACTATCACTATGTCTTGTAACTTACTCCCCACTCTCGCCACAAGCCATCACTTGGCTGTAACTAGACTAATTATAACACATCCTTTGTAATAAGCAAACCCTAAGTCTCTTCCAATACAAGATGAGCCTCAAGATAGCGGGCGCTTTGATGGTATGCCGGAGCGGCGGGGATAAAGTTCAGGTGTCGCCAGTTCTTTGTCAATTACGACCAACTGCCGCTCATCGGAAAACTCCTCAAGGTCAACAGTCCTCACCTCTCGCAGCCTTCCTCCCAACCGGCTAATCGCTCTTTCCGCCCGGCTTATCTCAGAGACAAGGTCTCCCTTCTTCTGGGCGATAAAGCTGCCACCAATTACACAGAAGGGCAGGGCTAGTTCAGCAAGGGTGACCAGAGGGGCGACGGCGCGAGAGACCACAATGTCGAAACTCTCCCGGTATCGTTCCTGACGGGCAGCATCCTCCGCCCGACCGGTTACTACTTCAGCATCAGCCAGAACCAGCCTATCACTGATGTGGCGCAGAAAAGCCGCCTTTTTCTCGGTAGCCTCAAGCAGCACCAGCCTTATCTCAGGGAACAGAATTTTAAGCGGCACACCCGGTATACCGGCGCCAGTACCGACATCAATAATACGCAGGACGTCACTCACTCTTGGCGGCGGCCAGACCAGGCAGACCGTGAGAGCGTCAAGGAAGTGTTTGATCTGAACCTCCTGATAACCGGTTATTCTGGTAAGATTCACGCGCCGGTTCCACTCTACCAAATCCTTCCAGTAGATATGAAACTGCTCAAGCTGTTTCATGCTAAGCTTAAGACCTAATCTTCCAGCCCCGGCCTCCAGACTTTCCATAGCGGTCATTAGAGATAGCACCAACCTCACTACCTGAGTAATACCTTAAGGATTATACCACTGCCAGTGTTACAGAAGAACAGTAGCTATTGTTCGCTAAGCACTATAAGCACTTTGCATTTTTACCGGGCCTGTGCTATTTTTGAATTATAGAATTTAATAAGGCTAGACCGCTAGGGGTGCCCCAAGGCTGAGAGGCTTTTTAAGCCGACTCTTGGAACCTGAGCTTGGTAATGCAAGCGTAGGGAAGTGGTGGAAAAGACCAGGGGATCTATCAGCAGATGTCAGCGCCCTTGGTCTTCTTTTTTGTGGAGGTGTCAATGACTCAACTGGAGATGGCAAAAGAAGGGACGATATCACCGCAGATGGAGCTGGTAGCTCAGCAGGAAGGAGTGACGGCTGAGTTTGTCAGGCAGGGTATAGCTCAAGGAAGGATAGTAATTCCGGCTAATATCAAACACCCAAACCTGGTTCCCTGTGGCATTGGCGAGGGGCTTAAAACCAAGGTCAATGCCAATATCGGCACCTCCTCTGATTTCTATGATATTGAAACTGAGCTAGAAAAGCTGCGGGTGGCTATTGATGCCGGTGCCGATACCGTGATGGATCTATCAACCGGAGGTGATATCTCAGCCATTCGAAAGACTATCATCAGCTCAAGCTCGGCACCGATAGGGACTGTGCCCATATATCAAGCCGCCATTACGACGTTAGCCAGACAAGAGGCGATAGTTGGAATGGGTGTTGACGAACTATTCAC
>CAZYRA010000007.1:19114-25742 GCA_964649385.1 uncultured Dehalococcoidales bacterium
CCCGGCAGCCTGGCTGATGCTACTGACCGGGCCCAGATTGAGGAGCTGCTTGTTATTGGAGAACTGGTACAGCGGGCACGTCAAGCAGGTGTCCAGGCAATGGTTGAGGGGCCCGGGCACCTGCCCTTAGACCAGATCGAGGCTAATGTCCGCCTGGAGAAGTCCGTCTGCCAGGGGGCCCCCTTCTACGTACTGGGACCGCTGGTGACCGATGTTGCCGCCGGCTACGACCATATCACAGGAGCGATTGGCGGTGCTATTGCCGCGGCGGCGGGCACCGACTTCCTGTGCTACGTCACCCCCGCCGAGCACCTCGCCATACCGGACCCCGATGATGTCAGGCAAGGAGTAATCGCTTCACGTATTGCCGCCCACGCCGGTGACATCGTCAAGGGAGTAAAGGGCGCCAAAGAGTGGGACAGGCAAATGTCAGTAGCACGCAAGAAGCTTGACTGGGAAGAGCAAGCCAGGCTTTCCCTGTACCCGGAACGGTCTCGACGGGTTCACAGAAAACATACCTCGGCTGGAGCGGCCTGTAGCATGTGCGGGGAGTTATGTGCCATGGAGCTAATGGAGAAGTATCTGGGTATCTCGGCACCGAGGTGCTCCCAGGAAGACAGAGCGAAGAAGCTGAAGTAACAGCATTTCACCCGGCAGGAGAAAAGGAGGACTGGATGCAGCTTGATGATGTAACCATATCAAGGATAATAAGTAAAAACTTCCTGGAAGAATTCCAGCGGGCGATGGATGTCGAGGTTGCCATTGGCGGCGCCGGACCGGCTGGTATGACTGCCGCCTACTATCTGGCAAAAGCGGGGGCACAAACGGTCATTTTTGAGCGAAGCCTCAGGCCCGGTGGCGGTATGCCCGGTGGGGGGATGATGTTCAATACTATCGTGGTGCAGGAGGAAGCCAAAGGGATGCTGGATGAGTTCGGTATCAGAAGTAGAGAATGGGAAAAGGGCTATTATGCCGCCGATTCTGTAGAGGCATCCTCAGCCATCTGCCTCAAGGCAGTCCAGGCGGGAGCCAAGATATTCAATCTGATTAGCATCGAGGACGTTATGGTCCGGGAGCATGACAGAGTAAGCGGTCTGGTACTGAACTGGAGCGCGGTTAGTCTAGCCGGACTGCATGTCGATCCCCTATCAATACGGTCAAAGGTGGTAATAGATGCTACCGGCCATGCCAGTGAAATCTGTCACATTGTGGTAGATAAGCTCGGCGGGAGACTAAACACAGAGGGGGGTGGAGTAATGGGGGAGAAGCCGATGTGGGCTGAGGTAGCAGAAAAGAAGATAATGGAGAATACCAAAGAGGTCTACCCCGGGTTGATTGTGGCTGGCATGGCGGCCAATGCTGTCTGCGGCACCCCCAGGATGGGCCCTATCTTCGGCGGTATGCTCCTCTCCGGAAAGCGGGCTGCTGAGCTTGCCATAGAAAGACTGCGCTAACCGGTAACGTCTTAATGAGAGCGGAAGCTGTAGCCGAGCAACCAAAGAGCATAGTGAAGGAAGCGGTAGCCTACCTGGCGGCGATTACCTGTGCCGAGATAGTCACCATGTTTCTTCATCCCTTGTGGGGAGTAATCGGGCATACCATAATAATGGCGATGCTAATCGTGCGTGCCGCCAGGAGCAGCGACCGGTACCTCCAACAGCTCGCATTGTCACTGACAATATTGCCTTTGCTACGGATAATAGATTTAAGTTTGATTTTATCCCTGACTCAGGTTACCCCGATACTGCGATTTCCTATTATCTATGCTCCGCCGGTAGTCGGGGGTATTGTGGTAATGCGCCTCCTGGTTTACAAAAGGAGCGAGGTCGGGCTTACCCTCGGGCCGCTCAGGTCGATCCCCCTGCAGCTGGGGATAGCATCGAGCGGATTTCTTTTCGGCTGGCTGGAGTACCTTATCCTGAAGCCGGAGCCTATGGTTAGTGAGCTCAGCTGGATTGTGGTACTGCCAGCCGCCCTGATGCTCGCGGCAACTACCGGCTTTGCCGAAGAGTTTGTCTTTCGCGGGGTACTCCAGCGTGCCGCCGCGGAGTCAATCGGCGGCTGGCGAGGAATAATCTACGTCAGTGTGCTCTTCGCCGTCATGCATATGGGCTTTCAATCCTGGATTGATGTGCTCTTCGTCTTTGCCGTGGCGATGTTCTTCGCCGGGGCAGTTAAAAGAACAGGATCACTCTTCGGAGTGATCCTGGCTCATGGTATCACCAATATAATGCTGTTCCTGGTAATTCCCTTTCTCTAAGCTATTATCTGAATAACCCTGGTGGCGACAAAAACGCCAAAGGCTATTGCCAGTGGCCAGATACCAACCTCAAGGAACCTGCCCATCCGCACCGAAGCACCGGAGCGAGTCCGCACTGCCCCGGCCAACTCTTTAGCACCTAAGAGAACACCAAAACCAACAATTGCTACTATACCTACCGCAGCCCCAAGCCCCATAGCAAGTATCGTGGCGACAGTTGTAACCGTGGTAGTAGTAACCGTAGTTATCGTAGTTATGGTTGCTGCTGTAACAACGGTGGTAATCACTACTTCACCCTTCTCCTTGACTCTTGCCTGAGCTACAGAAAACCCTTCTCCATCCAACCACAGGACGGCGCTGTTGTAGGATATCTGTGCTTTGTATAGTACAGCAAAAGGGCTAAACAAAATCTAAATATTCCCTCCTATTTCTAAACATTTTCTAAACAATTAGATAAAACTACCCTGGAGGAAAGCACTTGGTGCTCCTTGACCGTGTGCTAATAAGCGTCAAGGCGGTGTTAGTCAGGTTTAGTCCTCTTCGGTCTCTTTAGCCTCGGGCGGCTTGCCGAAGTCACGCCACCAGTCTTTGAGACGGCCGATAATCTTTTTTTCGTACCCCTGGTCGCTCGGAGTGTAGTAGCGTTTACCCTGAAGGGAATCGGGCAGGTTTTGCTGCTCAACGAAGTGGCCGGAGTAGTCATGGGCATATTTATACCCCTTGCCGTAGCCCGCCTCTTTCATTAGCGGCGTCACCGGATTGCGCAAGTGCAGGGGCACCGGTTCACTAGAGCTCTGCCTGATCTCTTCCTGGACTTTAGAGTATGCCTGATATAAGGAGTTGCTCTTGGTGGTGGTAGCCAGGTAGACAACGGCCTCGGCCAGGGCAAGGTTGCCCTCAGGGATACCGAGAAAGTGAACCGCCTGCTGGGCTGCCATAGCTAACACCAGCGCCTGTGGGTCAGCCATGCCGACATCCTCCGAGGCGAAGCGGACCAGACGGCGGGCGATATAGAGGGGGTCCTCTCCTGCCTCCAGCATACGTGCCAGCCAGTACAATGAGGCATCCGGGTCAGAGCCGCGCATCGACTTGTGCAGGGCGGATATGGTGTTATAGTGATGTTCACCATCCTTGTCGTAGCGCAGCGCCCGGTGCTGGACAGCATCCTCGATGGTGGCCAGTAAGATACGGCGCTTGCCGTCAACATCAGGCGGTGTCGCCAGGGCAGCCATCTCCAGGCCGTTAAGCGCCACCCGGGCATCATTATTGGAGACGCTAATAAGGTGGTGGAGAGCATCCTCGTCCAGTTCGATATTCAGTGCACCCAGACCACGTATCGTGTCCTTGAGTGCTCTTAATAGTATCAGGTGAATCTCGTCATCGGTAAGCGGATTAAGGGTAAGGACCTGGCAACGGGAGATGAGGGCAGAGACGACCTCAAAGGAGGGGTTCTCCGTAGTAGCGCCGATAAGGATAACGGTGCCGTCCTCAACATAGGGTAGTATGGCGTCCTGCTGGGCCTTGTTGAAGCGGTGAATCTCATCGATAAAGAGGATAGTCTGCTGCTGGAGGGCCTTGTGGTGGTCCTTAGCTTCTTCTATTATGCGGCGCAGGTCAGCTACTCCGGCATTGACGGCGCTTATCGGGCTGAAGTGTGATTCGGTGGCATCGGCGATAATGTAGGCCAGGGTAGTCTTACCACTGCCCGGTGGCCCCCACAGGATAACCGACGGTATCTTACCTGTCTCAATAGCCTTCCGTAGCACGCGGCCACTAGCGATAAGGTGCTCCTGACCGACAAAGTCACTGAAGGTGGTTGGCCTCATCCGGGTGGCTAGCGGCGCCTCCATGCCCTTTTTCTCATCGGATTTCTGCTCGAACATATCCATAGTGCCCCCCTATCTAAACAGCGATAACTTTCCAACAATAATATCACCCAGGCCTATCATCCTCATCTCCCTAAAGTATTCCCCCATTCAAAAAGAGGAGTAGCGCTTAGTATTGAGGGATAAATCCCCTTAAGCCGGCTCTTAAGGGTTATCTATACCGTTTCACCCGGAAGCGGTACAGCTTTATCGACTCATCAGGCAGTATCCCAGCCTTCTGGCGGCAGATGCTAATCTGGTAGTCCACGTTGTCAACCCCCTCCAGGTCAGGTAAAAGGAGTCCCCTCCTGAAGCCGGACTCAACAATAACCCCGTATTCCTTGGGGTCAAGCTGGTCGCTACCCTCCACCGGCTCCGGGGTAGTAAGAACATCCACATTATAGGTAAGGTCTTTCAGCTCACTGGGGTTGATGGGTGGGAAACGGGGGTCCCTGGCTGCCGAGCTTACCGCATTGGCGATGGTCTCCTTAGCCACATTTTCCGTACCGGGTTCAAAAGTACCGATACAGCCCCTCAAATCCCCGAGCTTATGAATGGAGACAAATACCCCCGCTCTCTCCTTCATCTCGGCGGTAAGCTCTTCCGGCTGGGGGATTTCTCTCCCTCTGACATAGGTCTCCACAGCCACCTTAGCCAGTTTCGCCAGTGGGGACATCCCCTTGATTATTATGCCGGCGTAACCGACTACGGCGGAATAGTCCCCGGTGGTATCACCACTGGTCTGGTATCTGACCAGCTCAGCCCTGGTTGCCCCCAGCTCCTTAGCAGCAGTGATAAGGGCCACCGTTGGAGCGTAGCCGCACATCGAGATACCAAATTCATCAACCCGTCTTAAGAGCTCATTCTCATTCAGGTCCAATATCGCCTCGATAGCCTTGCTATCCTTCTGCTCGGCCGATTCCTGCGGCTCGTAGTGGGTCATATCACTCGAGGCGATGATTACCACATCTCGCTCCAGGTCCTTAACCGCCTGGGCGATTTCCCTGCCGACCTCCTTATAGGCGGCAGGGCTGTGATAAGAGAATGTAATAGGCACTATCCTGAAGTCCTTCTTAAAATACTGCAAGAATGGTATCTGTACCTCAATGGAGTGCTCATACTGGTGCGCCTTATCGTCATCTTCCAGGTATTTGGAGGTCGCCAATATCTGCCCGGCCAGTTCCGTATCAATGTCGATACTACCCAGGGGTGTCTTCCAGCTACCCCCGGTCATAATGCTGAGCGTCTTTCCCATTCCGGTATGATTGGGGCCTAAAATAACAAAGGTATCCTTGAATTTGACTCGGGAGATAACGGCGGCGGCGACCGGTCCCGAGTACGGATAGCCGGCGTGGGGTGAGACCAGCCCGATCACCTCTTCTTTTTCCGCTGTCGCATCAACCATCCCGGAAATCATCTCACTAAGCCGGGAGGCTTGAGCCGGGTAGAACTGCCCGGCGACAACGGGACGTCTAACCACGATATTCCTCCTTTCCCACGGGTGTCCTGAAGTTAAGCTCTGCCCCGCAGGACCGGCACTTTGAACCTTTCAGGCCGACCACCTTTGTCTGATAGCCAACCCTCTCTATGATTAGTTTACCACATGAGTAGCAGAAGGTACTTTCGCTCCGGTGTCCCGGAACGTTACCAACATAAACAAACCTGAGGCCGGCTTCCCTCCCGATATCACAGGCATGCTCCAGGGTGGCGAGGGGGGTTGGTGGCAGGTGACTTAGATTATAGTTAGGGTAGAACCGGGTCACGTGCCACGGCGTCAGCTCACCCAGCTCCTCCCGTATCCAGCCAGCAATACCTCTAAACTGCTTATCATCGTCATTCATAGTAGGAATGATGTTGGTGATTACCTCAACGTGCATCCGCCACTTGTCTTTTGCCCGCCGGGCGACTTCCAGAATACCCTGCCACTTATTTATCCTGGCTAGGTTGCGGTACAGGGGGTCGGAGAAGCCCTTAACATCAACACGCCAGGCATCAAGATAGGGCCCAATGGTATCCAGCGCCTCAGGGGTGAGATAGCCGTTGGTGACATAGACGGTATACAGGTTGTTCTCTTTAGCCAGCCGGGCTGAGTCAAGGGTATACTCAAACCCGATACCCGGTTCATTATATGTCCAGGCGATACCGGCGCAGCGGTGGCTTTTTGCCATTGCCACCGCTGCCTCTGGCAGGACCTGGCGTTGAGCACGCCACGACTTGGTAGTCTCCAGGCAGGAAATTTCCCAGTTCTGGCAGTCCTGGCAGTGAAAGTTGCACCCCCAGCTACCCAGAGATAGGACCAGGCTTCCGGGAAAGAAGTGGAACAGGGGCTTCTTTTCAATGGGGTCGGCGGCTAGCGATGATACACTGGCATAATTCAGGTTATAGAGGGTACCGCCTTGGTTCTGGTACATACGGCAGACGCCGAGCTTACCCGGGTTGATAACACAGCGCCACTGACAGGTATTACACCTTACCCTCTGCTGCGCCAGCTTCTCGTAGAGCA
>CAZYRA010000008.1:0-25399 GCA_964649385.1 uncultured Dehalococcoidales bacterium
AAAAAGCTTGGCAGTAGATATTGGGTCTCTACGCAAGATTCTTGAGCTTGAGCAGCAGAATGGTTACCCGGACTCAGCGGTAATCGGTGGTCTGGACAGGTTTCTCTACCGTTGGATAGGACAGGCGGCAGGGTCATTAAACAATCCGAAGCTCCTCACACGTTCTAGTGAGCTTAATCTGGTTAACCCTTGTTATGCCTCTCTAAGTCAAGGTCAGCGTGCCGGGTGGGTAGAGGGTGTACTTAGCTTTCTGGATGAACTGGAGGATCAGGAGGAAGAAAAGGGGAAAGCCAGACCGGTTCCCCCGGCGAGCCGGCCGGCGGCAAGGCTGAAAAAGCAGGGGGTAGTAACTGATAAGACTGTTGACTTACCAGTTACCGCGGTTAAGGGTGTTAGCTCGAGCCTGGCCGCCAAGTTCAAAAAGCTGGGTGTCGGTACGGTCCGTGACCTGCTCTATTTCTTTCCCCACCGCCACCTTGACTACAGCCAGAGGAAATATATCTCCCAGCTTACCGAGGGTGAAGAAGAGACGGTAGTTGCCAATGTCTGGCAGACCCAGGAGATCAGGCTGGGCGGCCGGCGCAGTACGGAAGCCGTTGTCGGTGATGAGACGGGTAATGTCCGCGTGGTATGGTTTAACAACCCCTACCTGGCCAAGAAACTGGCTACCAACACCCGGATAGTTATCAGCGGGCGGGTAGGATTGTTTAACGGCAGACATGTCTTTGAATCGCCGGAGTGGGAGCAGGTCGGGGATGAGGACCTGGTCCACACCGGGCGTTTGGTCCCCATCTACCCCCTGACCTCGGGGTTGCGCCCCCGTCAGGTAAGGAAGCTGATGAAAGAGGTTGTTGACCGGTGGGTAGTGCTGCTTGAGGACTTCTTGCCTCAAGAGGTGCGAGAGCGGCATAATCTTCTCGAGTTGTTCCAGGCGATAGGTCAGGCGCACTACCCCGATGATGAAGCGCTTAAGGCCAGGGCAAGAGTCCGCCTTGCTTTTGACGAGCTCTTTCTTCTCCAGCTGGGTGTGCTGAGCAGGAAGCGTGACTGGCAGGAGAGCCAGCCGGGTAACTCTTTCAATATCGACGTGGCGGTGCTGGATGCCTTTCTCAAGTCTCTACCGTTCGAACTGACCCCGGCTCAGCAGAGGGTGCTTCAGGAGATAACGGCCGACCTGGAGCGGGCGCAGCCGATGTCCCGCTTGTTGCAGGGGGAGGTGGGTAGCGGTAAGACAGTAGTGGCTACCGCCGCCTTACTGATGGCGGTGGCTAATGGCTATCAGGGAGCATTTATGGCACCCACTGAAATCCTGGCCGAGCAGCACCTTGCTACCTTCCGGAAGCTTCTCTCCGGAGTGAGCAGCGAGGAGAAAGAAGAAGAAAATTTTTACCGTTATTCCGGTCTGTTTACTCGTCCTATTAACGTGGCGCTTTTGATTGGTGATATTAATCTGAAGAAGAAGAAGGAGCTTAAGCAGCGTATTGCGGATGGAGAGGTAGACGTTGTTATCGGGACCCACGCCTTGATTCAGAAGGGGGTAGCCTTCTCCCGGCTGGGGCTGGTGGTGATAGATGAGCAGCACCGCTTTGGTGTTGCCCAGCGCTCGGCAATCCGCCAGAAGGGGTTTAACCCTCACGTTTTGGTAATGACAGCAACGCCTATTCCACGCACGCTAGCCCTGACCCTGTACGGCGACCTTGACCTGTCGGTTATCGACCAGTTACCTCCCGGGAGACAGGTGATAAAGACAAAATGGCTTAGGCCCGAGCAGCGGAACAGCGCCTATGCCTTTCTGCGCCGTCAGGCAGCTGAGGGGCGTCAGGCATTCATTCTCTGTCCCCTGGTGGAGGAGTCGGAGGCGGTCCAAGCCAAGGCGGCGATTGCCGAGTATGAGCACCTCTCCCGGGATGTCTTCCCCGAGCTCAAGCTGGGCCTGCTCCACGGACGGATGAAGGCAACGGACAAGGATAAGGTGATGCAGCGTTTCCGCTCCGCTGAGCTGGATATCCTGGTCTCAACCCCGGTAATCGAGGTGGGCATCGATGTGCCTAATGCTACGGTAATGATGGTGGAGAGCGCCGACCGCTTTGGCCTGTCGCAGCTGCACCAGTTCCGTGGCCGGGTGGGGCGGGGGCAGGAGCAGAGCTACTGTATGCTATTGGCTCATAACCCTTCTGAGGTAAGCAGGGAGAGGCTTGGCATAATAGAGAAGGTCAGGGACGGCTTTATCCTGGCTGAAGAAGACCTCAAGCTAAGGGGACCCGGTGAGTTCTTTGGCACCAGGCAGAGCGGACTGCCTGACCTGAAGATGGCTAAGCTCTCCGACATCGCCCTGCTCGAGATGGCACGCAGTGAGGCGATAAGACTCTTTGAGATAGACCCCGGCTTTGAGAGGCCTGAGCACCATCTGCTGGTCAAGGAACTAGCCCGGGTCTGGCCGGTGGAGGGTGGTGAGTGGAGCTAGGTCTTTGCTATCTGGAACCCTGCCCGAGAGTGGTGCGGGCTATCCTCTCTAGCTAGCCTTGTGCTATAATTTGAACGTATAGTTAACCTGAAATAGCCTTGAAAAGGGTGCTTGGGTTAGGAGGCTGAAACCAAACTTTGATGATTAAAGATAAGCTTGTCGAGCTACTGATACAGGCGGTAAACGAAGCCCAGGAGCAGGGCAAGCTGCCGTCGGTTAGTTTGCCTCCGGTAACGGTAGCGCATCCCCAGAATGCGGAGCATGGCGATTATGCCTCGAGCCTGCCCCTGAAATTGGCTCGGGCAACCTCGGTCAAGCCGCTGGTGATAGCCGAGGATATTGCAGGTTCTATCGTCCCCGGTCCTGAGATTGACACCGTTAGAGTAGCGCCGCCCGGTTTTATCAATTTCACCCTTAAGGCCGACTGGTTGACTGCTCAGGTAGACTCAATTCTTCAGGCCGGTGATGCTTATGGTGATATTGACCTGGGAGAGGGCAGGCGGGTACAGATAGAGTTTGTCAGCGTCAATCCCACCGGGCCGCTTCATGTCGGGCACGGTCGTGGTGCTATTCTGGGCAGCGTCTTAGCCAGTGTACTTACTGCTGCCGGCTACAGCGTGGAGAAGGAATACTATATTAACGATGCTGGTGCCCAGACAAGGGCCTTTGCCCGTTCACTCTATGCCCGTTATCAGCAGGAATTAGGCGTTAGCGTCGAGATGCCTGTTGACGGCTATGTTGGCAGCTATATGGTTGAACTGGCTAAGGAGATTATTGCCAAGGAGGGCGATAGGTTTCTCACTCTTCCTGAGCCGGAGGCGGTGTCAGGGTTAGGACAGCTCGGGCTGGACAGGATGTTAGGGCAGATAAGGACCGACCTTGAGGTATTAGGGGTGACTTTCGATATCTGGTTCAGTGAGCAGAGTCTCTATGACGGAGGGCAGTATGAAAAGGTGAAGTCAATCCTTGAGAAGGGGGGCTATGTCGCTGAAAAAGAAGGGGCTACCTGGTTTATCTCTACTGCCCTGGGTGAGGACAAAGACAATGTCATCGTGCGGGGTGACGGTTCTCCTACCTATTTTGCCGCCGATATCGCCTACCACTACAACAAGTTTGCTGAGCGCCGATTTGATAGAGTGATTGATATCTGGGGGGCTGACCACCATGGGCATGTATCGCGAATGAAAGCCGTGCTCGGTGCCTTTGGGGTTGACCCGGAACGGCTGGGGGTAATAATCGCTCAACTGGTCACCCTGCGCCGTGGCGATGAACTGGTGCGGATTTCCAAACGTAGCGGCGATATCATTACCCTGCGTGAGGTGATCGATGAGGTTGGGGCTGACGCCTGTCGCTTTTTCTTTTTGTCCCGCTCGGCGGACAGCCAGATGGACTTCGACCTGGAATTAGCCAAGAAGCAGTCGGCGGATAATCCTGTCTACTATGTCCAGTATGCACACGCCCGCATTGCCAGCATCCTTCGCCTGGCTGGGGAGAGGGGAATCGACTTTCACGACGGTGATGTTTCACTGCTTACCGCCGAACCTGAGTTGAGCCTGATAAGGAAGATGCTGCTTTTACCGGAGATAATTGAGGCGGTCGCAAATACCCTGGAACCCCATCACCTTGCCTATTATGCTCAGGAGCTGGCTACTGTGTTCCACGGTTTTTATACGCAGTGTCGTGTTGTTTCCCTGCAGGATGAGGTGTTGAGTAAAGCCCGTCTCAAGCTGGTAGCGGCAGCCAAGCTGGTCCTGGCGAGGACCCTTTACCTTATGGGGATGACGGCGCCGGAGACGATGTGAATGGGTAACCGCTATCAGATTCAGGGCTCTTGCCTTAACTTAGAGGTGCTCTACTGTTAAATTGACAATTTAGCCAACGTACGTTGAATACGATTTAAGGGGGTAACCAGCGGGATGAAGAAGCGTGTTTTTTCCGGGGCCCGTCCTACCGGAAGACAGCACCTTGGTAATTACCTGGGTGCGATACAGAATTATGTTAACCTTCAGGAAGAATATAATTGTATCTATTGTATCGTTGATATCCATGCCTTGACCACGCTGGAGGACACCGGTTCCCTGCAATGGAATATCAACGAGATGATGCTTGACTGGCTGGCGGCCGGCCTCGACCCTAGAAAGAGCATCCTTTTTGTCCAGTCTCATGCCCCCGAGGTTGCTGAGTTGCATACCTTGCTTAGTATGGTTACTCCCTTGAGTTGGCTGCTCAGAGTACCCACCTTTAAGGATAAAGTCAAGCTACAGCCGCAGAATGTAAACTACGGTCTGGTCGGCTATCCGGTTTTGATGACATCCGATATCGTGCTCTATAAGGCTGAAGCCGTCCCTGTTGGTGAGGACCAGTTGCCCCATCTGGAGTTGGCCAGGGAGATTGTCCGCCGCTTTAATAATCTCTTTGGTGAGACCTTTCCTGAGCCTGAAGCCAAGCTTACTACCTTTCCTATGGTACTGGGGCTGGATGGTAAGGAGAAGATGAGCAAACAGATTGGTAACGATATTGAACTAGCTCTCTCTGAGGAAGAGACGGCAGCCCGGGTAATGGAGGCGGTGACTGACCCGGCGCGCCGCTATCGTACTGACCCGGGACACCCCGAAATCTGTAATATTTTCCGGCTTCACGGGTATTTTAACCCGTTTCAGAAGGATGACCTAGCCACACAGTGCCGCTCTGCCGGGATTGGCTGCGTTGATTGCAAGAAGAATCTTGCGGGGGAGATTAATGATTCCCTCAGATCCTTCCGTGAGAAACGGTCGGAGTTGGCTGGTAAACCTAAGTATATCAAGGAAGTGCTTGCTGACGGTGCTACCCGGGCTCGGGTCATTGCACGGGAAACCATCAGGGAAGTAAAGGAGAATATGGGGCTTCTTTAACTCCCTACCAGCTCAGTTATTGACCACTGCTTATCGGTCTCGTTATAGTAGAGCCTGAACCGCTTATTATCCAGGGTCTTGACTTGAAAGAGCCTTATCCCCGGTTCCCGCCAGGCCTTTTCTATCTTATCAACCTCGTGGGTCACACCCTGCCACTCGAAGGACCTCGGCCTCTCTGCATAGGTGTGGCCTGAATAGCAGGTGACCTTAAGTGGACTATTCTTCACCCCTTGTCTCCTTGATTTATCCTTAAATATTTGGCTTTTGTTTGTGCCAGTCGGTTGCCTGCTCAAAGGCATAGGCAATCTTGAGGATGGTTTCCTCACTGAAGGGCTTGCCGATTATCTGCATTCCGATCGGTAGCCCCTCGGCAAAGCCGGCCGGGATGGAGATAGCGGGCAAGCCGGCGATATTTATCGGCAGGGTACACAAATCGCTTAAGTACATCTGGAGCGGGTCACCCACCTTGTCACCGATTCTGAAGGGAACGGTGGGTGAGGTTGGGGTTATCAGGACATCAAACTTCTCAAAGGCCTGGTCGAATTCCTGCCGTATCAGGGTGCGCACCTTCTGCGCCTTGAGGTACCAGGCATCATAGTAGCCGGCGGAGAGGGCGTAGGTGCCCAGCATAATACGCCTTTTGACCTCAGGGCCGAAGCCGTACTGCCGTGTTTTCTCCAGCGCCTCCCACATATTACCGGTCTCCGGGTAGGAGAAGCCATACTTTACCCCATCGTAGCGGGCTAAATTGGCGGAAGCCTCCGAGGGAGCAATCACGTAGTATGCCGCCAGGGCATAGGGGGTGTGGGGTAGTGATACCTCCCAGTTTGCCCTTGCTCCCAACTCTTCCAGCTTGCTGACGGCGGCTCGTATCGCTGCTGACACCTCTGCCTGCATTCCTTCAACAAAATACTCCTTGGGGATGCCGATGCGGACTCCATTAAGCTCGGTAGCCAGGCACTGGGTATAATCAGGAACGGGATAGGGGACCGAGGTAGAGTCTCTGGGGTCGTAGCCGGCGATGGTATTTAACACCAGGGCGCAATCGGTAACGTCCTGGGTCAGCGGTCCAATCTGGTCTAGGGAACTGGCGAAGGCAACTAATCCGTATCGGCTTACCCTGCCGTAGGTAGGTTTCATACCGGTAACACTGCAGAAGCCAGCCGGCTGGCGGATACTGCCTCCGGTGTCTGAGCCCAGGGCATAGATAGCTTCGCTGGCGGCTACTCCTACCGCCGAGCCGCCGCTGCTGCCGCCGGGCACGCGCTCTAGGTCCCAAGGGTTATGGGTGGGGAATAGAGCGGAGTTCTCTGTGGACGAGCCCATAGCGAATTCATCCATATTTGTCTTACCGATAGTTACTGCCCCGGCTCCGTTAAGTTTTTCCACTACGGTGGCGTCGTAAGGTGGCACAAAGTTCTCCAGCATCTTCGATGAGCAGGTGGTGCGCACCCCCTTGGTGCACATATTGTCCTTGATTAACACCGGGATGCCGATCAGGGGGCTCAAGTCTCCTGAGGCAATAAGCTCATCGGCCTTTTCAGCCTGAGACAGCGCCAGCTCATCAGTAACGGTAACCAGGGCGCTAACCTTTGGTTCTATCTGCTGTATCCGTTTCAGGTAGGCCCTGATCAGCTCAACTGAGGAAATTTGTCTGGTCTTGAGCAGCTCGTGTGCTTCGTTGATGGTCAACCGGCTAGGGTCTATTATGGCACTCACCTCATCCCTGTCTACTTATGTATCGCCGAGCACGGCCCGTACTTTGAAGAAGTCCCCGTCCTTCTGGGGCGCATTGGCCAGGACCTGGTCCTGGGGTAGGGAGGTAGCCACCTCATCACTGCGGAGTACGTTTTTAAGCGTGATAGCTTGGGTGGTAGGGGGTACGCCGGTAGTATCTACCTGCTGCAGTATCTCAAAACTCTCCAGGATATGGGACAACTGCTCCTTGAACCTGTCTACCTCGGCTTCAGCCAGACCCAGCCGGGCCAGGGTGGCAATACGCAGCACCTCCTCACGACCAAGCTTCACTGTTTACCTCACTCCCCCCTCAAGCTGTCCCTGATAGATGGCTTATCTAGAATGGTACTGGCTAATTATAGCACCCAGATTTGGGTGTCAGCAACAGAGGTACTCCTGCTATAATAGATGTGGTGGCAAGATGAGAGAAAAGTCCAGAATTATGTTGACCATTCTGGCTACTCTACTTGAGGAGATAGCCCTGGTCGTCTTCATCTTTTTAGGCCTGCCGATGCTGGGGGTTGAGGTGCCGTTGGGCGGCCTAATTGCTATGATGGCGGGTATAGCTACCTATGGCGCTATCTCTTATCGTCTTGGCAGCCGGGCGCTGAGGAAAAAGCCGGTGGCTGGTCTATCAGATATGGTTGGCAGTAGGGGTGAGGTGGTAAAAACGTTGGCTCCTGGGGGTACCGTTAGAATTGGCAGTGAGCTCTGGGACGCTAAAACTATCGGTCAGGAAATAGAGGAGGGTGAGGGAGTCGTCGTGGTGAGACGGGACGGGCTTAAGCTCACCGTGTGTAAGTGTAGCCTTCGTGATGCGACAGGCGAACCTCCTCAGTCCTGATACTACTCTGCAAGCCAGACTATCAGGGGTATGGTAAAGATAGGTTGACTTAACTCTGTTTAATACCTGATAATATGTTGTTAGTTTAGATATACGGAAGGAGGAAACAGTCTACTAGAAGTAATTAGAGTTAATTGAACGGTTAAAAAATTAAGAATATTACGGAGGTCACTATTGTGAAAAAGAAAAGCTCATGGGTTCTACTGGGTAGCATAGGTTTGATATTAACATTAGCTTTACCTTTGCTGAGTGGGTGCCGGTCATCTCAACCGGAGGTATACAAGATTGGTATCACTCAAATAGTTACTCACCCGGCCCTGGATGCCAATCGCCAGGGCTTTATCGACCAGATGACCGAGGAGGGCTTCGTTGAGGGAGTGGATGTTACATATGATTCCGATACCGCTGAGGGTGATATGTCTATCGCGGCTTCTATCGCCCAGAAGTTTGTTTCTGGGAAGGTTGACCTGATCCTGGCTATAGCTACACCCACCGCTCAGGCCTCTGTTCAGGCAGCCAAGGACACCGATATACCGATAGTCTTTGGTTCCGTCACGGACCCGGTGGCGGCGGGACTGGTTGATGGCTGGGATAACCCCGGGGGCAATGTGACCGGTATCAGCGACTGGGCTGATATTGCCACTCAGGTGCAGTTGGTCCTGGATATTTGCCCTGATTGTAAGAACCTGGGCACAGTCTACAATGCCGGTGAGGTAAACTCCAAGGTTCAGATAGATGAGCTCAAGAAGATTGCCCCGGGCCTGGGTATAGAGAGTATTGTCGAGGCTACGGTAGCGGCATCGGCGGATGTCTTGGCCGCGGCACAGTCGCTGGCGGGCAGGGTTGACGCCATCTGGATTCCCACGGATAATACAGTGGTCTCCGGTTTCGAGGCGGTAGTAAAGGTCTGTGAAGATAATCAGATACCTCTCTTTGCTGCCGATACGGCTACGGTGGAGAGGGGTGCTATTGGTACTCCCGGCATTGACTATTATGTCCTAGGCCAGGAGTGTGGTAAGATAGCCGCCCGTATCCTTAGGGGTGAGAGCGCGGCTGATATCCCGGTCAAGAAGGTGCCGATGACAGACCTGTACCTCAATCTGACGGCGGCGGAGAGACTGGGGGTGACCGTCCCGCAATCGGTTCTGGATAGTGCCACCGAAATAGTGAATGAATAAACTCCTATGGAGTTAATCTACCGACCGACCAAGCGAATAGCTTGATTCCCTAGCGTTTGAGCTCTAGAGGAGATGATTTTGGATGTTGCGGGTAGCTTGCTGTCCGTATCCTTCTATGAGGGGTTAGTATTCGGACTGCTTGCCGTAGGCGTTTATTTAACCTTTCGTGTTCTTTCCTTCCCTGATCTTAGTGTAGATGGCACCTTCCCTCTGGGGGGTGCCATCGCTGCTGTGCTTATTGCTGGCGGTGCTAACCCTTTCCTGTCGACACTGGCTGCCTTTGGTAGCGGCCTATGTGCCGGGCTGATAACCGGGTTACTCAATACCAAGCTCAGGATAAGTGCCCTGCTCTCCGGTATCCTGATGATGGTGGCGCTTTATTCGGTAAACTTGAGGATTATGGGCGGGGGTAATGTACCGCTGCTCCGTGATATCACCAGCTTTGACCTGGTAGCGCAGATTCTGGGCGTTCGGGGTGGTATGGCCTTGTCCATCGCCTTCGTGCTACTGGTGGTTGCTATTTTTGTCGCCGGGCTGAACTGGTTTTTGCGCACTGAGATAGGGCTAGCGCTGCGGGCCACCGGCGATAACGAGCAGATGGTGCGCGGTCTGGGCGTCTCTACTGATAGAAATGTGCTAATGGGCTGCGCTATTTCTAACGGACTGGTTGCTCTCGCCGGCGCCCTGGTTGCTCAGAACCAGGGCTTTTCTGATGTGGGGATGGGGATTGGTATGATTGTAATGGGGCTGGCTTCGGTGATAATTGGTGAGGGGGTATTCCGCCCTCGAGGAATTACCGCAATTCTACTGGCCTGCCTAGGAGGCACCTTCCTCTACCGCTTATTTATCAACATCGCTCTCAGGCTGGGTATGGCCCCAGGCGATTTAAAACTGATTACGGCAGTTTTGGTTATCATTGTCCTGGCAGTCCCCTTTATTCGGAAAAAAATACGTGGCGAGTGGGTGCCACCGGCGGCGAGAATGTGAGGAGAGGGTAGTGAAAGCTATTGAAGCTAGAAAGCATGGCATACTCCAACTTAGAGGGGTAAGGAAGGTGTTCGCCCGGGGTACCATCGATGAAGTTAAGGCTCTGGACGGCATTGACCTGGAGGTATATGAACGGGACTTCATTACCATTATCGGTAGCAACGGGGCGGGGAAGTCTACGCTGCTTAACATTGTCGCTGGCGTTTACCCACCGGAGAGGGGTGGCCGGGTTGTTATCAGCGGTGATAATGTTACCAATCTGAAGGAGTATAAGCGGGCTGCCTATGTCGGCCGGGTGTGGCAGCAGCCGGAGGCAGGAACGGCGCGTAACCTCAGTATTGAGGAGAACCTTTCCCTGGCCCTACTGCGGGGCCAGCCGAGAGGGCTACAGTCGGCTATTAGCAGGAAGCGAAGGCAGTTATTCCGTGAAGCACTGGCTGTGCTCGGGCTTGGCTTGGAGGACAGGCTGAACACCCCGGTGGGCACTCTTTCCGGTGGACAGAGGCAGGCTTTAGCCCTGGTTATGGCTACCATAAGCAGGCCTACTATCCTGTTACTCGATGAGCACATCGCTACTCTGGATCCGAAAACAGCCCAGACGGTGCTCCAGCTAAGTGATATGCTTATTGAGCGGGAAAAGATGACCGCAATAATGGTTACCCACAATATGGAGATTGCCCTAAATTATGGCAATAGACTGATTATGATGCACAAGGGCAGTATCATCGTGGATATCGGTGAGGCAGACAAGAAGACGCTTAATGTCAGTGACCTGGTGACCGCCTTCGGACGGGCGGCCGGGGAGCAGTTCAACGATGATGTTATCCTCTTGAGTGACAACTGAGACAGCCAGTGCCCGCTCCTTAGCTGAGGGCGGTTCTCTACGGCTATCCCCGAAGGGTGGCCACTAGCCTATCGGTGTTAAGCAGCAGCTCGAGGGCGGCGTTGATGTCAGGGATCACTACGTCGGAACTCGTTATGGCGGTAGCGGATGCTCCTTCCCTGCCCAGAACGCAGATGCCGATTGTAGCCCCCCTCAGCATGGCGGCGTCATTGACGCCATTGCCAATGCAGATGGTCTTGTCCCGGCCCAGTTTCTCCACCAAGTCCAGCTTTTGAGTAGCCCCCTCCCCTTTTTCCACCAGGTATATTTTAGCCTTCAGCTTCTCTTTTAAGCCCGAAGCGCTGCCAAATGTATCTGCAGAAATGATGAACAGCTTTAGGAGTTTACTAAGCCTCTGCAGCCTCTCCTCTACCCCTTCAATAAGCTCGCCATCCAGGGTAATGGTGCCATTTAGGTCCAGAACCAGATGGCTTAACTTGCAGTTTTCTCTACCGGGGATAGCTATCTCTATCAATTTACCCCTATCTTACAACAATCTTACCCTTTGGCTCGGTGACCACCTCACCGATGATGGCTGCCTCGGTTGCCCCCCCGCTATGTAACCTCTGGAGCAGTCTTTCGGCTCGCGTGGGTGGTATTGAGATGAGCAATCCCCCCGAGGTCTGGGCATCGAAGAGGATGAGCAATAAATCGTCCGGGATGTCTCCCGCTAACTCTACCATATGGGAACGGAACTCTTTATTGCGATATGTCCCGCCCGGGACCAGACCCATTATGGCAAACTCCCTTGCCTCAGGGAAGAGCGGTACCGCCGTGGAGTAGAACACCATGCCAACATTGGCACCTTCAATCATCTCACAGGCGTGGCCCAGCAGACCGAAGCCGGTAACGTCAGTACAGGCATTAACCCCGGCTTCTATCATCAGCTCTGAGGCCGTCCTGTTAAGGTTGGACATACACCGTACTGTTCTGTCAATTACTTCTTTACTGGCTGCGCCACCCTTTGCGGCGGTATTTATTATGCCGGTGCCCAGCGGCTTGGTCAGGATGAGCTTGTCGCCCGCTCTGGCCCCGCTGTTGAGGACTACCCTGGCCGGGTGGATGGTGCCGGTAACGGAAAGCCCGTACTTCAGTTCCTGGTCATCGACACTGTGCCCGCCGACCAGGACTACCCCGGCTTCCCGTATTTTGTCCAGTCCTCCGGCTAAGATTTGCTTTAGAACCGAGATATCCATTGTCTTTACCGGAAAACAGACAATATTCATTGCAGTCAGCGGTCTGCCGCCCATAGCGTAGACATCGCTTAAGGCGTTAGCGGCGGCGATCTGACCGAAGGTATAGGGGTCATCAACAATAGGTGTGAAGAAGTCGAGGGTCTGTACTATTGCCAGCTCATCGTTCAGCTTATAGACGCCAGCATCCTCAGCTCTTTCCACACCCGTAATTAAGTTCGGGTCGGTAATGAGAGGTAAGTCACACAATGCTTTAGCTAGGTCTCCCGGACCTATCTTGCAAGCTCAGCCGGCACCACGAACGGTCTCGGTGAGGCGTAGCCTCTCCGCATCACTCATTCTGCTCACCCCCGTTATTTCTTCCCAGGTGGATGGAGCACAAGACGGTACCCGTCTGAGGCATCTCCTCCTCAGTATAGCAGACCCCGCTCCATTGACAAAGGTGCTCTTTGAATGCAGTCAGAAACTGGCCAATGATTTGCCTGACCTCGGTGGTCGGAGTAGCCTGGGCAAACCTTCCCGTCCTACGGTTTGCTCGGGCGGCGATTATAGAGGCTATCGGCATAGCTCAGCAACCAGGATATTCAGGGCCAGCTCGCCCTGATATTTCCCGGTCTTAATGGCAAGGTCGGTCTCCAAAAGCCGGTGGTATACCCCCTTAATCCGCTCCAGGGGATAGCGGTTGGCCTGTTCCAGTGTCTTGCGGAAGGCGAATTCATTAAATAGCCCCAGCTTAGTCTGAATTTCCCTCTCCGCTTTACCCTGCTTTTTCAGCCCCTTTACCCGGGCTATCATACGGAACTGTCGTGATAGCATAAACAGGAGGTGAACCGGCGCCGCACCGTTTTCCAGCAACTGCTCAAGTAATTTTTCGGCTAGCCCAGCCTTAAATTCAATGACAGCATCAACCATAGCAAAAACACTGGCCTCCTGGGCATAGCTTACCACCCTGCTGACATCACCTTCCTCAATGGAGCGGCTTGAGGTAAACAGGGTAAGCTTTCTTATCTCATTTTGCATAACCCAGAGGTTGCCACCGATGAGCCTAGCCAGCAGATCTATCGCCGGTGGGGATATCTTCCCGCCTTCCTGGCTCACTTGTTCCTTAATCCATTGTCTGAGCCCGACACCCTTGAGCGGGGTAAAGGTCTTTACCTCTGCCCCTGCCGAGAGTTCCTTAAAGAGAGGGCTTTTGCTTCGCTCTTTATCATCTATTACGTCTACCAGTACCAGTATTGTGCTGGCGGGTATGTTACTGAAACAGCTCAGCAGCAATCCATGTTCGTCTTGCTGGTTGACTGACGATGCGAGCTTTTTCTGCCGGCCCGATTTACCTTTGGGGATAAAGCGCTCCAGCAGCCCCTTGATAATGACCAGTCGTCTTTCCGCTAAAAAGGGTGTCGTCTCAGCAACGTTCCTTAGCTGCTCTGGAGTTATCTGTTGACCGTTAAGTATCGTGGTATTAGCTGCTAGGAGTGACTGATCGCCGATGTTCCTCTTTATCTCCTCTAGCGACTCGTTTAAGGAGAAATCGTCCCGACCAGATAATATGTACAGCAAGTCATCTTCCTTTTCGAGGTTCCTGCTCATTTTATCACACCTGGCGGTAAAATTATTGAAGAATCGCAGGGGAAGGATTAAAATAAGATATGAGTGTTGATATCGGCATCATCGGGCTTTCTAAGAGCGGCCGGACGACTGTTTTCAATGCCTTGACTCGGGGTAAGGTTACTACCGGAAGCTACACCCTAGAAGCTAAGTCTCCCCATATCGGAGTAGCCAAGGTCCCCGATCCCCGCTTAAAGGTCTTGTCCGAAATGTTCCATCCAAAGAAGGTGGTTCCTGCCGAAGCAAGGTATGTTGATATCGGGGCTTCCGTCAAGGACCTGGCTAAGGACAAGGGTATCGGTGGTGAGCTCCTGAATCAGCTCGGTAATGTCTCCACCTTGTTTCACGTCGTGCGCTCATTTAGCGATGAAAGTATCCCCCATATCGAAGGCAGCCTGGATGTCGAGCGGGATATTGCCACCATGGACCTAGAGCTCGCCTTCTCCGACCTGGTTATTATTGAGCGGAGGTTGAAGAGAATTGAGGAGTCCTTGAGAGGGGCTAAGTCAACCGAGCGCCAGGGTCTGCTCCGGGAGCAGGAGTTACTGAGCAAGATTAATGCCAGCCTGGAAAAGGGTGTGCCCATCAGGGAACTGAACCTGACTGCCGAAGAAGGTAAAACTACTGCCAACTACCAGTTTCTTACCGCAAAGCCTCTACTAATCGTGGTCAATATTGGGGAAGAGCAGCTACCTCAAGCAGCCTCTCTGGAAAATGAACTACGTGCACGCTACTCGAGCACTAACTGCAATACTATTACCCTTTGCGGTGAGCTGGAGATGGAGTTGGCCCAATTGGAGGATGATGCGGCAGAAGAACTCCGCGCTGGGTTCGGCATCGCCGAGTCTGGGCTGGAGCGCACTATCAGACTATCCTACGAGCTACTCGGGCTGGTATCCTTTCTTACAGTGGGCTCAGACGAAGTCAGGGCCTGGCCGGTTAAGTATGGCGCCAGCGCTCTTAAGGCGGCCGGTAAAATCCACTCCGATATAGAAAGAGGCTTCATTCGCGCCGAGGTAATCAGCTACGAGGAAATGATAAAGTGCGGCAGCCTGGCTGAGGCTCGTAAAAAGGGTCTGCTCCATCTGGAGGGCAAGGACTATGCCGTCCAGGATGGTGATATAATTAACTTTTTGTTTAATGTGTGAGGTCTCCGGGAGAATTATTGACAACCTCAGGGACAAAATGATAAGCTACTCTCGATATTCATAGGTTTTGGATAAAATCGCTATTGGGGTTTGTCCAAAATCATTATAGAAGATTAGTAGTTCTTGTCTACCCCCTTTCCTACGGATACGGGGAGTCTCGTACCAAGTAGCTGTCTTAATTAGCGGCGGATGGGCGTGATTGATTATAGATGCTATTCTAAGTAAAAATAATTGCCGGGCCAAAGAGGGTTGCTCTTTGTGCCGGTAATTTTGTTTGTTTAGAAATGACTGACTGTTTCACAATCCTTGATTGATTAAGGAGGTAAGAATGGCTAAACCGAAGGTTGCGTTTTATTGGTGTGCTTCGTGTGGTGGCTGTGAAGAGACGGTGGTTGACCTCAATGAGGACATTCTTAAGGTGGTAGATGCGGTGGATATTGTCTTGTGGCCGGTGGCGCTGGACTTCAAGAAGAAGGACATCGAGGCCATGAAAGACGGCGAGATCGCGGTGAGTTTCATAAACGGCGCGGTAAGGCTTGAGGATCAGGAGGAAATGGTAAAGCTCCTGAGACGGAAATCAGGTCTGGTGGTCGCTTTCGGTGCCTGTGCCCACCTGGGGGGAATACCCGGACTGGGCAACTTCTGTACCCGGGAGACAATCTTCCAGTGGGCCTATCACGATTCCCCAAGCGTTATCAATCCAGAGAAGATTACCCCCCAGAAGAAAACTATTGAAGACGGTAGAGAACTCACCCTGCCCGAGTTCTATGATACGGTTAATGCTCTAGACCAGGTGATTCCGGTTGATTACTACCTTCCTGGTTGTCCTCCGCCGCCTGACCTGGTGATGAATGCGATAAATGCGATACTTACTGGTCAGTTACCGGAGAAAGGGGCTGTGCTTGCCCCCAACATCGCCCTCTGTGATACCTGCCCCAGGAAGGACTCAAAACCGGATAGAATTGCAATAGAAGACATTAAAAGACCATGGGAGATCAAGATTGACCCCGAGAAGTGCTTCCTGGTACAGGGGTTATTTTGCTATGGTCCGGCGACCCGTACCGGCTGTGGCGAGACCTGTATTAAGGCTAATATGCCATGCCGGGGCTGTTTTGGTCCTGTCGATGGTGTGGTTGACCAGGGAGCTAAAGCCCTCGCTATGTTTACCTCTATCTTGGGGGTTGAGGAAGAAGCTAAGATGTCGGATGAGGATACCCAGAAACTAATTGACAGGTTTGCCGACCCGGCCGGCACGTTCTACAGATTTAGTCTACCTACTTCACTCCTGAGGAGAAAGAGGGTAGGAGGAGCAAAATGAGGAAAATAACGATTGACCCGATAACCAGGCTCGAAGGACACGGGAAGATAGAGATATTTCTTGATGATAAAGGCAACTGTGAACGGGCCTGTCTTCAGGTTCCGGAGCTTCGCGGCTTCGAGCAGTTCTCGGTGGGCAGGCCAGCCGAGGAGATGCCCCGGATAACCACCATGATCTGCGGGGTTTGCCCGACCGCTCACCACATGGCATCGGCCAAGGCCCTGGATGATTTATTCAAGGTTGATCCCCCTCCCGCCGCCAAGAAGATAAGAGAGCTGATGTACAACGCTTTCCAGGCTGAGGATCATATACTGCACTTCTTTTTCCTGGGTGGGCCCGACTTTGTGGTTGGCCCCCAGGCGCCAGCCGGAGAGAGGAATATCCTGGGTGTTATTGCTAAGGCGGGGCTGGAGACCGGCGGCAAGGTCATCCAGATGCGCAAAGGGATGAGGAATATTTTAAGGATAATCGGTGGTAAGCCGGTTATGCCCTCCTGTGCGCTGCCCGGAGGGGTGTCCAAGGGTATCAGCAAGGATGAGCAGAAGACAATCCTTGAGGCCGGGGAATATGGCGTAGAGTTCTGTAAGGTTGCCCTTGGTATTTTCGATGACATCGTACTGAAGAACAAGGACTATGTTGCCCTGGTTACCGGTGATGTCTACTCGCACAAGACCTATTATATGGGAATGGTGGACAAGAACAATAAGGTAAACTTCTACGATGGCATGATAAGGGTGGTCGATCCCAGCGGTAAGGAGTTTGACAAGTTTAATGGACAGGATTACCTCGACCACATCGCTGAGCATGTTGAGCCCTGGACCTACGTACGGTTCTCCTACCTTAAGAAGATAGGCTGGAAGGGGTTTGTCGATGGCAAGGAGAGCGGTGTTTTCCGCGTTGCTCCGCTGGCCAGGTTGAACGTCTCCGATGGGATGGCAACCCCGCTGGCACAGGAAGCCTACGAAAAGATGTTCTCCGTGCTGGGCGGCAAGCCGGTACACAGTACCCTGGCTTTCCACTGGGCCCGGCTGGTGGAAGCGCTCTACGCTTCAGAGCGGGTGGTAGAGCTTGCCCGTGACCCGGAAATTCTTTCTCCTGATATCGTAAACCTGCCTACCAAGACTCCCAAGAAGGGGGTGGGTGTTGTCGAAGCGCCAAGAGGCACTCTCATTCATCACTATGAGACTGATGACAGAGGAATTCTCACCAAGGTCAACCTGATTGTTGCCACGCAGAATAACTCTGCGGCCATTAATATGTCAGTCGAGAAGGCAGCCAAGTCCCTGATAAAGGATGGGGAAGTTCCCGACGGGATTCTTAATATGATTGAGATGGGATTCCGGGCCTATGACCCTTGCCATGCCTGTGCTACCCACTCTCTCCCCGGCGGAATGCCGCTTGAGGTGAGTGTCTACGGGCCTCAGGGAGAATTGATGAAGAGGTTAAAAAGAGGATAGCCGGTAAGGCTTCTAGAAAACCAAAAAATAAATTAGGAGGGTGAGATGGTAAGTGACACCTCCCAGAATGAAAAGAGTAAGGTTGAGGAAATTGTCTGTGAAGCTAGTGGCAAGGTATATTTGCCCCCCTGCCAGGTAGCCTGCCCTTTGAAAGAAGATATACAGCGCAGTCATGTTATGATTGCCCTGCTTCCTCATGACCTCGATGCGGCTGCCGAGCAGGTAATTAAGATCGGCGACGAAATCTTTAGTAAGAACCCTCTCTTCCCGTTACTGTGCGCCAATATTTGTGGGCTTTGTGAGAAGCAGTGCAACTACAAGGATGAGACTGGCGCCGTAAGGCGGAGGATGATGGTGCGACCTATTGCCGACCGTTACATGAAGCACCTTGAGACGGTACCGGCTTTTCCTGCTCCGACTAAAGAGAAGGTAGCGGTGGTCGGAGGCGGCCCGGGAGGCCTGATGTGTGCCTACGAATTGAGTAGAAGAGGATATCAGGTTACCATTTTTGAGAGGGGTGATAAACTGGGCGGGGCGATGCGCTATATCCCTCGCTACCGTCTTCCTCAGCAAGAGATTAAAACGGTTATCGATAACCTAATCCGGATTGCTCATATTGAGGTTAGGCTTGGCGCTGAGGTAAGTGATGGTGGTAGCACACTGGACGAGCTCAAGAAGGAAGGCTATCAGGCTATATTCATTGCTACCGGCACCCCTTCACCACGTCCCCTTACCTTCGAGCGGGAAATGGTGGCTAGTGCTGATCTGGAAGGGGTAATGTACGGCCTGAATCTCCTCTACGAAGTGCTTCAGGGGAATGTCCCCCTGCACTTCTATAAGGATAAGAAGGTGATCGTCGTCGGTGGGGGCAACGTTGCCTTTGATGTCGCCCGGACTGTCCGAAGGTTGGGTGGCAAGGTAACCATGGTCTGTCTGGAGAATGAAGATAAGTCCTCCAAGAGTGGCATCCCTGCTGATGAAGAAGAGATAGAAGGGGCTACCGAAGAAGGGATAAAGATTGTCTATTCCAGAGGTATAGAGGAGATAATCGGCAAGGATGGTAAGTTCAAGAAGATAAAGTGTCCCCGGTGCACCTCAGTGTTTGATGAGGAAGGTAGATTCAATCCCAAGTTTAACTTGAGTGATGTGATATATCTGGAGGGTGATGTCTTGCAGGTTACCATCGGCCAAGGTCCTCGGCGTAGCCTTTTCGAGCAGGAGGGTTTGCTCAATGAACAGGGTAGGATTGATGTTGACCAGCTCACTCTGATGAGCACCCTTAAGGAGGGGGTCTTTATCGGTGGCGATGTGAGGAGGATAGGTTTTGCCTCAGAGGCGATGAGGGATGGGCTGGATGTAGCTGAGTCCATTGACCGCTATATCAAGGGTGAGGATATGAAGGCAGGGAGGAAGGAAAAGGAATACGAAACTGCTTCCATCCCAAAGCGTATTCAGTATAAGCTGCAGCCAGAGGTAAAATGGCTCCCCGCCAAAGAGCGATTAAATTTCGAACCGTTTGAGAAAAGGCTTACCTCGGATGAAGTAATTAGAGAAGCACAGAGGTGCCTATACTGCGGTCCCTGCAAGAGCTGTAAGGGGTGCGTTGAGCTGGGGCTCCAGGCCGAGATACCGGATATCGAGGTCAACGAAGACCTGTGCAGCGGATGTGGGGTTTGCGTCGCGATATGCCCCTATGAAGCCTCCACTGTAGAGAGGAGTGAGGATAAGATAAGATCGGCGATAGATGAGCTTAAATGTAAGAGGTGTGGCGTTTGTATTAGTGCCTGCCCGTCTGGTGCCAGGACTATCAAGGATGAACTGGCGGAGGTAATAAAAAATACCTATGCGGAGTTATCGAAATAAGGGGGGGGGGTAGTTTATGAAGGAAAGGGTAGAGGCGGTTCTGGAGGAGATAAGACCAGCTCTGCAGGCAGATGGTGGTGATGTCGAGCTGGTAGATGTGATTGAAGGTGTGGTAAAGGTGAGACTGAAGGGTGCCTGCAGCGGCTGTCCGATGTCAACGATAACACTGAAGCAGGGGATTGAGCGGCTCCTTAAAGAGAGACTGCCTGAGGTTAAAGAGGTTATTGCTGTCTGAAGATAGAGAACAAGAGATGGGAACACTCATCCTGGGCATCGGGAACCCGATTCTCACCGATGATGGAGTGGGTATTGAGATTGCCCACCGGCTCAAGGAGGCAAGACCCGGCCTGAACATCGAAGAGACAAATGAGGCTGCTATTATTCTCCTTGACTATGTAGTAGGTTACAATAAGCTCATCATTATTGATTCTATCAAGACCGGACAAGGGCAGCCGGGCGAACTTTACAAACTCAGGTTGGATGATTTTAAAAAGGCTACCGATTCCCCTTCTTCTCATGGTATAGATATCGCCACCGCCTTTGAGGTTGGCAGAAGCCTGGGGTGTAAAATGCCTGAATCAGTCAGTATTTATGCTGTCGAGGTAAGGGATAACTCAAATTTTTCCGAGCGATGTACTGAAGAGGTGGAGGTAAAGATACCATCCATTGTCAAACGAATAATAGGAGAGGAGAATCTATGAACAATTTTGAGCCTAATGTCTTGTTGTTCCGCTGCAATTTTTGTTCACCTGCCGGGGTGCACCTTGACCCATCGATGTTAAAAGGGAGTCCTCGTTTACGAGTGATCCAGACCACATGTACCGGTAGAATAGACCCCACCTTTATCCTTGAGGCTTTTGCTAATGGTGCTGATGGCGTAATGGTAGCTGGATGCGAACTTGGTAGTTGCCACTATCTCACGGGTAATTTCAAAGCAAGTCGGAATATGATGCTGCTTAAGAGGACACTCTCGCAACTGGGGATAGAGCCGGAGCGGTTGAGAGTAGAACTAACCTCGGAATGGAAACTGCCAGAGGTTCTGTCGAAGCTAAATGATTTTGTTGATAAAGTAACTGGGCTTGGTCCCATCACCCTAAACTAGAGAGGCTTGAGATTAAAGAATCCTATTGAGAGCGAATCTCTTTGTGAGTAACGTAAACAATGGAATGTATTCGCTGTTCTTGGAATCGTCTCGGGTGTTAATAAGGTATTATTGCTTTTAAGGAGGCTGAAAATAGATGAGTAAAGTAGCTTCTCAAGAAGACCTGACGCGGGTTGAAGAAGTAATTTGCGGTACCAAGGGTAAGGTGTATTTATCTCCTTGCCAGATAGCGTGCCCTCTTGGAGAAGACATCCAGCGTAGCCATGCCATGCTTGCCTTACTTCCTTTGAACCCTGAAGAAGCTGCCCAGCAGATAATTGAGATTGGTGACGAAATCTATGAGAAGAATCCCCTGTTTCCGGTCTGTAGCTATGTTTGCGGGCTTTGTGAAAGGCAGTGCAATTACAAGGATGAGACTGGAGCCGTAAGGCGAAGGATGCTGGTTCGATTTGTTGCCGACCGCTACATCAAGTATCTTGAGACCGCACCAACCTTCCCTGCTCCGAGTAAGGAAAAGGTAGCCGTGATCGGAAGTGGACCCGGAGGCTTGATGTGTGCCTACGAATTGAGTAAAAGAGGGTATCGGACTACCATCCTGGAGAGAACCCAGGAGTTGGGTGGTGCTCTCAGGTTAATCCCGCAATATCGTCTTCCTAAGGATGTCGTTGATTCTGTCATGAATAGCCTGCTCCGGATTGCCCATATCGAGGTCAGACTTGGCGCCGAGATAGGCGATGGCGGCAAAACACTGGACGACCTTAAGAAGGAAGGCTACCAGGCTGTATTCCTGGCTACCGGTACCCCGGTTAACCGGTCCCTTACTATTGAGGGCAAGCCGGTCGTTGATGTCGACCTGGAGGGGGTTATATTCGGGTTAAACCTGCTCTATGAGGTAAACCAGGGAACAGTCCCCCTTAAGCTCTACCAAGGTAAGAAGGTGGTTGTCATCGGCGGGGGTAACGTTGCCTTTGATGTGGCCCGGACTGCCCGAAGGTTGGGTGGCGAGGTAACCCTGGTCTGCCTGGAGAATGAAGATAAGTCCTCCAAGGATGGCATCCCTGCCGATGAGGAAGAAATAGAAGGGGCTACCGAGGAAGGGATAAAGATAGTCTATTCCAGGGGCATAGAAGAAGTAATCGGCGAAGGTGGAAGATTCAAGAAGGTAAAGTGTCCCCATTGCACCTCAGTATTTGATGAGGAAGGCAGATTCAATCCCAAGTTTAACCATGATGACGTGACATATCTGGATGGTGACTTACTGCTGGTTACCATCGGTCAGGGTCCGGAGCGGGCCGTCTACGAGCAGGAGGGCTTACTGGGTGAAGGAAGGAGGCTTGACGTCGATGAACTCACCCTGATGAGTAATCTTAAGGAGGGGGTCTTTGTCGGTGGTGATGTGAAGAGGATAGGTTTTGCCGCGGAGGCTATGAGAGATGGATTGAACGCGGCCGAGTCCATCGCCCGCTATCTTAATGGTGAGAACCTGAAGGTAGGGAGAAAGAAGGAGTATGAGGATGCGCCTATCCTGAAGAATGCCAATTACAAGCCTCAGCCTGAACTGATATGGTTACCGGCGGAGGAGAGGCTGAACTTTGAACCCTTTGAGAAAGCGTTCACCCTGGAGCAGGTGGTGGAGGAGGCAAGGAGGTGTCTCTATTGCGGCCCGTGTAAGAGTTGCAAGGGGTGTGTTGCCGTAGGGCTTCAACCAATGGTACCGGAAATTAAATATAACGAAGAGTTGTGCATTAGCTGTGGAAACTGCGCCTTTTACTGTCCTTGCGATGCCATTTCCTTCAAGAGCCCGCATGGGGTCAGCTTTGATATGAACCTCTGCCGTGGCTGCGGTTTGTGTGTTGCCGTTTGTCCGGCTATGGCGATAGAGCTGGAGAACTGGGAAAGAGAGCGCATTTCAGGCCTGATTACCGAGGCGGTCTCGGAGATGGAAAAGCCAGGGATTTTGGTATTCCTCTGTCAATGGACGGTTTTACCTTCCCTTGATAAGCAGGCTAACCCGAATGTAGGTGTCATTGATGTACCTTGTGCTGCCCGGGTTGAGGGTTACCATATCCTGGAGGCCCTGCAGAAGGGAGTCAGTGGGGTCTTGATAGCAGCCTGTCCTGAGGATGACTGCCATCGGCAGACAGGGAGTCGGGAGTCCCAGCGCTCGATTACAGCACTGGAGAAGAGGTTGAACCAGATAGGTCTTCAAGACAGGCTTCACTTCTGCACGGTGACTCCCCGGCACCAGGAGGAGTTGGACCAGGAGTTAGAGCAGTTTAGCCAAAAAATAGAATCTATTGGGTCAAAGGAGAGCGAGTAAATGATAGTAACAACACAAAAGCCCCTGGATGAAGTTCTGGATTTCATTTCCCCCTATTCTGATATCCTGGTTGTCGGCTGCGATGGCTGTACCCAGCCACCAAGGGGCTTGAGGGAAACCAAGACCCTGAGCCAGCTGCTTGAACTTGCCGGCAAGTTGAATAACAAAGAATTCACCTTTAAGACAGCTACTGTAGGTAAGCAGTGTGATGACTATATGGCAGCTTCTGTACTCAGACCTCAAATTGGTAACGCGGAGGCGGTACTCTCTTTGGCCTGTGGACTTGGAGTGCAGACCCTGGCCGCAATTTTCCCTGAGCTTCCTGTCTTTCCTGCGCAGAATACCCACTTTATGGGTGCGGAAGACAGAGATGATGGTATTCTGGAAATGAGATGCGCTGGCTGTGGTGATTGCCTTCTTGCCGAGACCGGTGGTATCTGTCCGGTTGCCCGCTGTACCAAAGGGCTGCTGAATGGTGCCTGTGGCGGAGCTAAAGACGATAAATGTGAGCTCAGTCCGGAAAAGGACTGTGCCTGGGTTCTTATCTATAATAACCTGAAAAGACAGGGCAAATTAGACTTGCTTAAGGCATATCGTCCGCCCCGGGATTACCAGTTGACCGGTTGGAAAATTACCGCTTGATGTATTGGGGGAGGATGGGTGGATAGTGCTGGTGAGAAAAAAAAATTAGCTAGAGTTGCGGTGTGGGGGGTGGTACAGGGGGTTGGCTTTCGTCCCTTTGTATACCGCTTGGCTCATCAGTATAGCCTGCAGGGTTGGGTGTGTAACACCTCGGGGAATGTCGAAATCGAAGTAGAGGGTGACGAGAAAAACATAAAAGGTTTCCTCTCTGATCTCGAAGCAAAAGCCCCTCCCATAGCCCATATCGAGAAGGTTGAGGTTTCTTTCTTCTCTGCTAAAGATACTGGCGGGTTTGAGATTCTAACCAGCCAGAGCGAAGCGGGGCAGTACCAGCTAGTTTCACCGGATATTGCCACCTGTGAAGAATGCAGGCGAGAGTTGCTCTGCTCGACTGACCGCCGCTATCGCTATCCGTTCACCAATTGTACTAATTGCGGCCCCCGTTTTACCATCATTGAGGATATTCCTTATGACCGCGCTAAGACGACTATGCACCACTTTAAGATGTGCCTCCAGTGCCAGCAAGAGTACGATGACCCGCTCAACCGGCGCTTTCATGCCCAGCCTAATGCCTGTCCCGATTGCGGTCCTACCCTGGAGATAGTTGATGGCGACGGCAACCCGGTTGCCACCGATGATGTTATCATGACGGCCGGCAATTTCTTAAAGACGGGAAAAATTCTGGCAATCCGAGGGTTGGGTGGCTTTCAATTTGCCTGTGATGCCACTAATAGAGAAATAGTAGACTTGTTAAGGAAGCGGAAGAGACGCCTCGCCAAGCCTTTTGCGGTTATGGTGGCCACTATAGAAGATGTGGCAAGGCACTGCCTGCTATCACCCGGGGAGAGAAGACTTCTTAAATCTCCCGAGTGCCCGATAGTATTGCTCAGGTGGCGGCACAGTTCATCCAACATCTCCGCTTCAGTAGCCCCGAACCTGAAATATATTGGCATGATGCTTCCCTATACGCCGCTGCATCATCTCCTGCTCAATGAGATCGGCCGACCGCTGGTGATGACCAGCGGCAACCTAAGTGAAGAGCCTATCGCTAAAGATAACGGTGAGGCACTGGTAAGGCTTAAGGGGATTGCTGATTACTTCCTGCTTCACAACCGGGATATCTGTGCCAGGTATGATGATAGCGTTTATATGGTGGATGAGGTACCCAGGCCGATAAGGCGGGCTCGGGGCTATGCCCCCTATCCGATCTTTCTCCCCTTTAAGTCAGAGCAGGTCCTTGCCTGCGGTGCCGAGGAGAAGAATACCTTCTGCCTGACTAAAGATGAACATGCCTTCTTAAGCCAGCATATTGGCGATATGGAGAATGAGGAGACTTTGGAACACTTCGAGAGTACTATCGAGCTCTATAAGAGGCTGTTTCGTGTTGAGCCCCGGGTGATAGCCTGTGATATGCACCCCGAATATCTCAGCACCAAGTATGCCCGGCGGATTGGCACAGAATATGGGTTAAGCCTGGTCCCGGTCCAGCATCACCATGCCCATATCGTAAGCTGTCTGGCAGAGAACAAGGTGACCGGGCCGGTTATCGGGGTAGCCCTTGACGGCACCGGGTACGGGAGCGATGGTGCAATCTGGGGTGGAGAGTTCCTGATCGCCGATTTGAGTTCCTTCCGAAGGGTGGGGCACCTGGAATATGTACCGCTGCCGGGAGGTGTTGCCGCTATCAAAAGACCCTATCGTATGGCGCTAAGTTATCTTTATACCCTGCTTGGCAATGATTTACCACTAGCCGGTCTCCCTTTG
>CAZYRA010000009.1:0-8507 GCA_964649385.1 uncultured Dehalococcoidales bacterium
ACAGCCCGTTGGGCAGGATAAGGTGGCGGACGATTAGCCCCCGCTGTGCTCGCCCGGACTTATCCACGACAATCCCGCCGACCTGCCGGTACATCTCCTTAATTGCCTGGCGGGACAGGGCGACGTAGTCCGGGGCCTCCGAGAACTGGCTGGCATAAATATCGGAAGCGTATTTTAAGTCCGGCAGGTAGATGCTGATCATACCGCTAAGCTCCTCTAAAGTCTTAACGGAGTCATAGCTGTTGGTGTTATAGACCAGCGGCAGCTTGAGCCCCATCGGCACCGCCTCCGTGAGCGCACGGACTATCTGCGGGACGAAATGAGACGGAGAAACAAGATTGATGTTGTGGCAGCCAAGCTCATCCTGGAGATAGAGCATATCCTCGGCAAGGCTGCGAAAGTCCACCTCGTTTGACTCCTGCTTTTGCCAGTTCTGGCTTATCTGGTAGTTCTGGCAGTAGACGCACCTTAAATTGCAGTTGCTAAAGAAGATTGTCCCCGAGCCCCGGCTTCCGGAAAGGACCGGCTCCTCTCCGTGGTGGGCACAGAATGAAGAGACTACAGGCAGGCGGCCGGAGTGGCAGAAACCTGTCTTACCCTCAAGCCGGTTGACCCGGCACTCCCGGGGGCAGATGTCGCAGGAAACCAGCCGCGCCTCCAGTCTCCGAGCCCGGCGCTCAAGCTCACCGGAATGGTAGAGAGCAATATACCCTGGTTCCACCGTCTAACCACCCTCACTTCCTTAACTCTAAATCAATCTTTAGAGTATCGGCTAGATTGTTAATCGCCGTCCTGATAACTTTAGCCTTTTCCTTGATTCCGGCACCCTCGGCTATCCCCGTTTCTGCTCCTGATACTTCTCTCCTCAACCTGTCCAGAGGTATCAGCTGGCAGCTGGTACAGTAGAAGCTCTTGGAACGGCCTTCATCGCAGTTAGCGAGGAGATAACGGAGATATTCCTGTTTTTCGTTTTCCCGCCGCACAAAGTTCTCGATACCATTCTTCTCGATGAAGGTGAAGTTAGCCATAACCGGCCGGTAGGAGATGAAGGAGTCCTGATATTTAGCCGAATCGAGAAGCCTGGCTACCCTCTGGCACTTTCTCCAGTCGCCGCACTCGGCGCATGTCCCAAGGTTTTTCTGCTTGACGCAGCAGGTGATGAAGCCGCAGGACGGGTGCTTCTGCTCAAAATCCGGACCACAGCAGCCGGGACACCTTGAGGGACCTTCGGTATAGTATCTCGGGCACAGGCCACAGTTGAGGCAACAGGCGCCGACTACGGGATATTTCTTGAGCGGGTACTTGTCCATCGCAAAGCAGGCTAACCATTCAGCTTCTTCAGCAGGAAGGCAATGTTCTTACCAAAGTTCCAGGCTGTTCTCATCCCTTCTTCATCTTGCTCCACATTACCCTTCTCGTGATTGCCGAAGGCAACATTCCAGTAGGTAGAACCGGGCACAAAACACCCCATTACCTGAAACCAGAAGGTCAACTGCGCCAGGGTAAAGTTCTTGCCCGCCCGGCGCGCCACCACCAGGGGGCCGCCTACCTTCCCCTCAAAAGCCCGGCCGTTCCAATAGGTGATATAACCGGTCCTCTCCATAAGTGCCTTTATCTGGGCTGTCGCCGAACCAAAGTAGACCGGCGAGGCAAGTATTATCGCATCCGCCTCCTTCATCCTGGTATATACCGGCCACAGGTCATCATCAATAGGGCATGACTCCTCTTTTTTACAGGCATAACAGGCATTGCACGGCTTGATGTCCAGACCGGCCAAGCTGATAAGCTCTGTCGTTATTCCCTCCTCCTCGATCGCCTTTAAGGCGTGCCGGCTTAAGAACTCCGTGTTTCCGTTCTTCCTCGGACTGCCCGAAATAGCAATAGCCTTCAAGTTACACCCCCCTCATTTCTATCTGGTCAGGATATATCAAAGCTGTGCAGCTTGTCCAGAGCGGCTTCAATCCGCTCAAGCGAGCACTCCTTTCCCAGGACCGACATCGTCTCAAACAGGGGTGGTGCCACCGTCCGCCCGGTAACGGCCACCCTCAGCGTACCGAAGAGCTGCCCTGTCTTCAGCCCCAACTCAGCAGCCAGCGGCCTGAGTACCGCCTCCAGAGAGCTGGTGTCAAAGGTTTGTAGAGGCGTAAGCCTCTGCCTGACCGCTTCCAGTGCCTGGACAGATGACTCCCGGTCCATCTTCTTAACTATCAAGAGGCCGGGCTCATAGTCAAGCTCATCGGTGAATAAGAACCCGGTTAGCTCGGAGACCTCAGCCAGAGTACGGGCCCGCTCCTGGATAAGGGGCATAACCTTCCTTACGTAGTCGATAGATAACGGCCGTCTGACTCCGGCAGGCAGGTCGTTTTCCAGGAAGGGCAGCGTCCGTTGGGTAAAGTCGTCAAGGCTCAAGCTGCGTATATATGCCCCGTTCATCCAGTTGAGCTTGTCCCGGTTGAAAATAGCCCCGGTACGGCTGACCCGCTCCAGGGAAAAGTCGGCTACCAGCTCAGACAAGGCGAATATCTCGGTCTTGTCATCGAGGGACCAGCCTAGCAGAGCGAGAAAGTTGACCATTGTCTCCGGCAGGTAGCCCTGATCACGGTACTCGGTTATTGAGACCGAGCCGTGTCTTTTACTCAATTTGGCACGGTCGGCCCCTAGTATCATTGGTAGGTGGGCAAACTGCGGCGGCTCGAAGCCCAGGGCCTGATACATCAGGAGGTGGCGGGGGGTACTGGAAAGCCACTCTTCAGCCCGAAGGACATGGCTTATCTCCATCAGGTGGTCATCGACCACATTGGCAAGGTGATAGGTTGGATAGCCGTCCGATTTAAGCAGTACCAGGTCATCGATGGTGCTGTGCTCAAACCCCACCTCACCCCAGATGAGGTCATTGAATCCGGTCCTTCCCTCGAGCGGGGTCTTGAAGCGGACTACCGGCGTAATGCCCTCCGCCTCTTTCTGTGCCCGCTCCGCGTCGCTCAAATCACGACAGCGCCGGTCGTAGCCCGGCGGTTGCTTGCGTCTGGCCTGATCCTCTCGCATCTCCTTGAGGCGCTGGGAAGAGCAGTAGCAGTAGTAGGCATCCCCCTGCCTAATCAGGCGCTCGGCTGCTTCATTGTACAAGCTGAGACGCTGTGACTGAAAATAGGGTCCGTAGTCCCCGCCTACCTCGGGGCCCTCATCCCAGTCAAGCCCCAGCCACTTGAGCCCGCCCAGGATGACCTCCAGAGCGTCCTCGACCTTACGGGCAACATCGGTATCCTCGATACGGACAACGAACCTGCCGCCGCTATGGCGGGCAAAGAGCCAGTTAAACAGGGCAGTCCTGATATTACCGACATGGGGATAGCCGGTGGGGCTGGGGGCAAAACGCACTCTAATTGGTTTAGTCATCTAAAGGCTCTCATTTCGAGATTATCAAAACTCTCAGTATTCTAGCACTTTACGTGTCAAAATTTCAGCCTATATCCTCTAGCACCCGCTCCAAGTCGGGTGGCAGGTTGGAGGTGAACTCGGCGTACTTACCGGTGGAGGGTAGCTTAAAGCCCAGGCGGCAGGCGTGGAGAAAGAGCCGCGGCAATGTGTCAGACTTCGTACCATAGACCCCATCGCCAAGCACCGGATAGCCGATTGCAGAGAGATGGACCCGGATTTGATGGGTGCGACCGGTTTCCATTCTGACCTCAAGCAGGGTATAGTCTTCCAGATGACGGATAACATGATAGTGGGTTCGCGCCTCCCTACCCTCACCATCAGCCACCACCGCCATTCTCTTCCGGTTACGCGGGTCACGTCCGATAGGCGCCTCAATGACCCCGCTATCCGGGGTGAGCCGCCCTCTGACCAGTACCAGGTAGGCTTTCGCCACCGAACGGGCCTTAAACTGACCAATCAAATCAAGCTGGGTCCGGCTATTCTTAGCCACCACCATCACCCCCGAGGCGTCCTTATCCAGCCGATGTACAATTCCCGGCCGTAGCGAATCGCTCTCAGGCAGGTCAGGAACATACGCAAGAATGGCATTAACCAGGGTATGGCTCTGGTGTCCCGGTGCCGGGTGGACCGTCAGCCCAACCGGTTTATCAACGACCAGGAGGTCATCATCCTGATAGAGAATATCAAGCGGGATGTCTTCCGGCAGCATGGGGCCGGGGGGAGGGGGCAGGGTAATCTTTACCCTGTCACCGATATCAAGCTTCAGTCTGGCTTTAGCCGGGTGGTCATTAACCGTGACCCGCCCATTAGTAATAAGGCCCTGGGCTTGAGTCCGGGAAAGCTCAGGGCACTTCTCAGCAACATACCTGTCAAGGCGTCCCTCCGGTTCGCTAGCAACAAAGCTAAATATTTTACTCACCACAGTTCATTCAACAAAACAGCGCGCTTCCATTCAGTATACCAGCTTATACCGGGGATAGGTAAATGGAGGGGAAGTCTGGCAGAATTGCATCCAGTTCTTTCTCCAGGGGGTTTTGGCAAGCCTTTTGACTATGTTGATAGCCTTTAAATCTGATGGCAGTTCACCTCGTCTCTACCATCTGTTTCCTGCTTCTCCTTAACCATGAGATATATCAAAGAGCCGGCAAAGACACAAACACCACTAGTTATTGACGCATCGGAAACGTTAAAGGTAGGAAAGGTACCGACACCGATAAAGTCGGTAACATAGCCCAGGGTCATTCGGTCAATCAGGTTACCCACTGTACCACCGAACATCGCACCCAGAGCTGCCTTGCTTATTATGTTATTTAAGAAGGGAAAACGGCGACAGAGATAGAAGGCGTAGACCAAAATAATGCCAGCCCCAATAAAGCTGACTACCGTTAGAGTAGACGTATGGCCCTGAAAGATGCCGAAAGCAGCACCGGTATTCTGGCTATGGGTTATATGGAAAAATGTCTCCCCCGGCAGTGATTGTCCTACGGCTATGCTAGACCTTATCCACGCTTTGCTGAACTGGTCTGCGAGCACCACCGCCAGAGCGATGAGGGAAAATGCAATATTCTGCCCCCACCCACACCGAAGGCTAGTTACCTTTCGCATTATTTGCCTGACTAGCCTTACAATCCAAACACATGCCTGCCTGGGGAAGCGCCTCCAATCGGGCCGGGGCTATCGGTTGGCCACAAATGTCACACAAGCCGTAGGTCCCCTTTTCAAACTTATCGAAGGCGTGCTCAATTGCCACCAACTGGTCCTTGATACGCTTCTCTAACTCTAATCTGGTCTCTAACTCAGCGGTTTCGGTAGCTTCCTCCTCCCTTTTGCCGAAAGGGCTACCATCACGCCTCTCATCCGCATCAGGAGCATTGGCCTTCAGTTGCTCCAGTTCACGGTTTAAGCGCTCACGCTCGCTCTCCAAGCGCAAACGAAGGATATCAAAAGTTTTAGTCACACCGACCTCCCCCAACTCACCTGTCAAATCTCGAGGTACTCTTTTTATCTCTCCTACTTTGAGTTGATAAGCAAGTTGTTATGTTAGCTATAAATAAACCCTGGCAAGTACCAGGGCACAGCTATCCCTAGTGTATCTAATTTATTCTATTTTATCAAGCCCTTTTGCCTATCAATTTTTTGGTAACCCATCCATCTAATCCTCTTTCTCTTAATTATAGTTGTGATATACTATACCATTATATTCAGGATAATCAAGGGGGAGAGGGAAACAAATGGCAGGGCTGCTTTTTGGGACTGCCGGTATTCCTCATAGCGCTGGACTGCGGACTACCGCCTGCGGAATCGAGCGTTCCGCTGAGCTTGGACTCGGTTGTATGGAGCTGGAATTCGTTTGGGGAGTCAGGATGAATGAGGCGACTGCCTACCAGGTTGCCGAGAAAGCCGCTAAAGCAGGGGTAAGACTGTCCGCCCACGCTCCCTACTTCATGAACTTTAACGCCCATGAGCCGGCAAAGATAAAGGCCAGCCAGCAGCGACTGCTGGCGACAGCCCGCATTGCCGCTCTCTGTGGAGCGGAAAGCGTTGTCTTCCATGCCGCCTTTTACCTCGATGCCCCTCCTCGTGAGACCTATCAGACCGTCAAGAAACACCTGAAAGAAACATTGGACCAGTTAAAGTGTGAAAATAATCGGGTCTTAATTAGGCCGGAGATTATGGGTAAGGTTGCTCAGTTCGGAACAATAGACGAAATACTTGAGCTAAGTAGCGAATTGGAAGGACTGGCCCCCTGCCTGGATTTTGCCCACTGGCATGCCCGGACGGGGAAGTCTAATTCCTACCCAGAGTTTAGCGCTATCCTGAAACGGGTCAAAGAGCGGCTGGGGCAAACCGCCCTGGTAAATATGCACATTCATATCTCCGGTATTGCCTACGGAAAGAGGGGAGAATTAAATCACCTGAATCTAGAAGAGTCAGACCTGGAGTATGTTGAACTTCTGCGCACGTTCAAGGACCACGGCATCAAGGGGCTGGTTATCTGCGAAAGCCCTAACCTGGAGGAGGACGCCCTTCTACTGCAAGAGACCTACAGAAACCTGCTCCAGACAGAATGATTACCTATATTGAAAACCGGTGAGAAAAACGGTCCATAGTGATAAACAATGATGCCCCCTTGTTTTTCCTGTTTGCGGCTATTTCTGGTATAATTAGCTTGAGGTCGGTTTATCAGGTAGTTTAAAAAAGGATGACCGACTATAAGGCAGGACATATAATGAACTTTGGCTTAAGTCGTAACCTAATAATATTTATAGTTATGCTGGGCGTTGCTATAGCTCTCTTTTCTTTTTTACCGATGACAAATGATAAACCGGAGGAAATTAGCACAGAGGAAGCGATTGTCATGTCCCAGAACGGCGAGATCGGGAAGATTGTCGTAGATGGTGAATCATTACTGATTACCAGCACCAGCGGCACGGAGCTAAAAGCAGTAATTGGGATGCTGAGCCTGGTTGACCTCAGGGAGCTGGGGCTTAACCTCGAGGGAGTAGACTGGGAAGTAGCTCCGTCAGGCATTAACTGGGGCAGTATGGCGCTAAACTTCCTCCCCCTTATCGTCTTCGGTGGTCTGCTGTTCTTCCTGTTTCGCCGGGCGCAGGGGGCCAATAGCCAGGCAATGAGCTTCGGCCGCAGCCGTGCCCGACTGGCCGCCACCAACACCCCGACAGTAACCTTTGATGATGTCGCCGGGGCAGAGGAAGCGAAACAGGAGGTGAGCGAGGTTGTCGATTTTCTCAAGTCGCGCGAGAAGTTTCAGAAACTGGGCGCCCGTATCCCGAGAGGATTATTGCTGATAGGGCCGCCGGGTACCGGAAAAACACTGCTGGCAAGGGCAATCGCCGGTGAGGCCGGAGTGCCCTTTTACTCAATCAGCGGCAGCGAGTTCGTGGAGATGTTTGTTGGTGTTGGCGCCTCCAGGGTGCGCGACCTCTTTGAGCAGGCGAAACGCAATACCCCCTGCATTATCTTCATTGATGAAATCGATGCCGTAGGCCGTCACCGTGGCGCCGGACTGGGCGGCGGTCATGACGAGAGGGAACAAACACTTAACCAGATTCTGACCGAGATGGACGGTTTTGATACCAATACCAATGTGATCATTCTCGCCGCCACCAACCGTCCGGATATACTCGACCCGGCCCTGCTGCGTCCGGGGCGCTTCGACCGCCGGGTAATCCTGGATCGACCTGATATCAACGGGCGAACCGCCATCTTAAAGGTCCATACCAATGGCAAACCACTGGCGGAAACGGTTAGTCTCGAAGTACTGGGGAAACAGACCGCTGGCTTCAGCGGCGCCGACATC
Source organism: uncultured Dehalococcoidales bacterium (assembly GCA_964649385.1). Taxonomy (GTDB): domain Bacteria; phylum Chloroflexota; class Dehalococcoidia; order Dehalococcoidales; family UBA5760; genus UBA5760. Next base: position 7,760 of record CAZYRA010000009.1, read on the forward strand.
GCCAATCTGATCAATGAGTCGGCTATCCTGGCGGTTCGACGGGGCAAGAACACCATTGGAATGCAGGAGCTTGAGGAATCCATCGACCGGGTAATCGCCGGTCCGGAGAGAAGGAGCCGTAGAATAAGCCCCAAGGAAAAAGAAATCACCGCCTACCATGAGGCCGGACACGCCTTCGTCGCCAAAATGCTGCCCAACGCTGACCCGGTGCATAAAATCTCGATAGTAGCACGCGGTATGTCGCTCGGTCACACCCGACAATTGCCTGCGGAAGACCGCTACCTGATGACACGCTCTCAATTTAATGATATGTTAGCCACTCTTCTTGCCGGTCATATCGCAGAGAAGCTAATCTTCGATGAAATGACCACCGGTGCTTACGACGATATTGAGCGCGCTACGATAATTGCCCGTAAGATGGTTACCGATTATGGAATGAGTGATAAACTGGGCCCGCGGACCTTCGGGCGCAAGGAGGAACCAATCTTTCTTGGCCGTGAAATTGCTGAACAGAGGAACTACAGTGAGAAGATAGCCGAGGAGATTGATGATGAGGTCCATCAAATTATCGAGCATGCCTATGAGGTAGCCAGGAAGATTATGATCAAAAATAAGCCAAGATTAATAAAGGTTGCCGAAGAGCTCATCACTAAGGAGACCCTGGAGGGTGAAGCGCTTGAGGCGTTACTCAACGATACCGTCAGCACACCGGCAAGAAAGGCAAAGGCAGAAGCCGCCCCTACACCGG
>CAZYRA010000009.1:8607-23499 GCA_964649385.1 uncultured Dehalococcoidales bacterium
CCCTCGATACCCTGCCTAAAACAGCCCCGGCTACGCTTGATTAGCAATAGGGGGAGGCTGTCTTAGCATCCCGGGCAAAAGAAGTCCCCGATAGGAAAGCCCCCCGATAACGAGGAGAGAGTTCCAGCATGGTAGAGATTACAGTAGAGCCTATCTCGCCGGAGGTTATCGTCAACCGGGTTAAAGGCGATAAGAGTGGTGGTGTCGTTACCTATGTCGGGCTGATTCGGGAAAACTCCCGGGACAAAAAGGTTGCCTCTGTAGAATACTGCGACAGTGACGGGAAGGCGGCAAGCAGACTGGAGGAGATAGTAAACGAAACGAATCAAAAATGGCAACTAAACGCTATCGCTATCTGCCATAGAACAGGTAGGCTAAAGGTGGGTGATATCAACCTGGTGGTAGCAATAGCCAGCGCCCACCGCAAGGAGGGCTTTGCCGCCTGCCAGTACGTTATCGACCGCTTCAAAGAGAAGCTGCCCACCGATAAAAGGGAGACCTACCTGGACGGCAGCATCTGGACCGAAGGCAAATAAGAAGGTTATACCGCAGCTATTTCTTACGAGTCATCACATAACCGGCCAGCTCTTGCAAAGAATGGCGACTGGCATTATCAGGCAGCACCTTGAGGTTACGGCAGCTCCGAGCGTGATAGTCCCAGGCGACCTGATAGCACTCCTCAACAAGCGGCGAGTTGCGAAATAGCTCTATCGCCTGTCTTATATTCTCCTGCCTGTCACCCTCATTTTGAAACAGCCGCCTTACCGGGTTATCATCGGGATAACGCTCAAGAAGGAGCATCGCCGGCAGGGTAAGTGTCCCCTCCGCCAGATCTGATCCTACTGGCTTGCCCATCTCCACCTCATCGCCGATAAAGTCCAGGATATCATCCACAATCTGAAAAGCGATGCCAAGGTTGTAGCCGTATTCCCTTAGCGCCGTAACCAGTTCCTGCGGGGCCTGGCTCAAGATAGCCCCCGACTCGGTAGCCAGGCAGAGCAGGGAAGCGGTCTTCCCCGAAATCCTCTCTAAATACTGCTGCCTGGTCTGTTCAATCCTGAAAGCATCGAAGGACTGACGCAGCTCTCCGCTGGCAATAGTCATTATAGTCCGGGCGAAGAGCCTGACTATCGGCAGGCTTTCCGTAGCAGCGGCAAGCTCCTCGGCCTTAGCCAGCAGGTAATCACCAAGGAGTATTGCTTTGTCCTCGCCCCACACCTTATTAATCGTGGCACGGCCGCGGCGCACCGCGGAGTTATCAATGGCATCATCATGGATCAGGGTAGCCGTATGCAAGACCTCAACAGCGAGCGCCATAGGCAAAAGACGACTGAGGTTATAGCTACAGAACCTGCCCGATAAGAGGACCAGAGCAGGACGGACCCTCTTGCCGCTAATACCCAGGCTGTGCGCTAACAGTTCAGAGAGCCATGATGGATTATCCTGATAGACTGAGCGCAGTCCGTCCTCTACCTTGACCAGGTCTTCCCGAATAGGATCATAGATTGTACCTAACGACAATAATCCCTCCTACGATATAGGCTCCTTCCCAATCAGATAATCCTTGCGCTACTCGCTAGAGCTCTGCCGCAAACGGTCACTCTCCTCTTCCGCCAGTTCTTCATCCAGCTTAGAGAACAGCGGCTCGGGTGGAAGCAGCTTCTGGCCCGGTGTGGGAGAATGTAGCCGCCAGCCGTCGTCCTCGACACTGCCAGCAAAACCGAGATACTCGTGCAGCTTTTGGGAGCTGAAGGGCAGGAAGGGGTACAGTAACTTCCTCAGGTGGGAAATTACACAAAGAGCTATATACAGAGAGTCGGCGGCGGCCTGCCTGTCCTCTTTGATTACCTTCCAAGGAGATTTCATATCCAGGTAGCGGTTGGCATCTTGTGCTAAGGACATAGCCCGCATTATTGCCTGTCTAAACTGGCACTTGGACAGGAGCAAATCCATGCTCCTAAAAGCCTCTTTGGCATCTTCAATCATATCAATACTATGATTGTCCATATCTGGACAAATGGTACCAATGTCATTGCCTTCATCGAGGTCGTCGAGAAACATACTAAAGTCATCATACCTACTGTGCTTAGGCACACAGCCATCGAATCGACGATAGGTAAAGGTGAGTACCCGGTGTACCAGGTTGCCGTAGGTTGCCACCAGTTCATCATTGTTGCGCCGGATGAACTCGCCCCAGGAGAAATCGGTATCGCTGGTCTCCGGCATACTGATAGATAACAGGTAGCGCAGCGGGTCGGGGTCATAGCGCGACAGGTAGTCAGGCAGCCATACCGCCCAGTTACGGCTGGTAGAGAGCTTTCTTCCCTCGATAGTTAAGAACTCATTAGCCGGTACATCGTAGGGTAAATTCAGGTTGCCATAGCCCATCAGCATCGCTGGCCAGATAACGGTGTGGAAAATGATATTGTCCTTGCCGATGAAGTAGTAGCCCTTAGCCTTATCACCCTGCCAGAAATCTTGCCACCTCTCTTCGTCACCGCTCGACTTGGCCCACTCCTTCGTTGCCGAAAGGTACCCGATGACCGCTTCGAACCAGACATAGATACGCTTGCCTTCAAATCCCGGTAGCGGCAGGGGCACTCCCCAGCCAATATCACGGGTAATCGCCCTATCGTGAAGCCCGCCTTCCAGGTAGCTTATGGTAAAGTTGCGGACATTCTGCCGCCAGGAGTCCTTCTTTTTCACCCATTCCAGGAGCCTGTCTTGGAAGGCAGAGAGTTTAAGGAAGAAATGCTCCGAATCCCTAAACTCGGGAGCTTCGTCGCAGAAGGAACACTGTGGTTGAATAAGCTCGGCGGCATTCAAGGGTTTGCCGCAATCGTCACACTGGTCACCGCGGGCCTTTTCCGACCGGCAATAGGGACAGGTACCCCCGATATAACGGTCGGTCAGGAAGCGCTGACACTGGGGGCAAAAGGGTTGAGAAACGATACCCCGGTAGATATACCCCTTCTCAAGCAGCGAGAGAAAGACTTTCTGCACCACCCGGGTGTGGTTCGCTGTACCGGTCGAAGTAAACAGGTCAAACGAAATACCCAGCTTCTGCCACGATTCGAGAAACTCCTGGTGGTACCGGGCGGCAATAGCCCCCGGTTCTACACCTTCTCGCTCCGCCCTGAGGGTTATTGGCGTGCCGTGCTGGTCTGACCCTGATACCATTAAGACCTGGTTACCTTTCATGCGGTGGTAGCGGGCAAATATATCCGGAGGCAGATAGGCCCCGGCAATCTGACCGAGGTGTAAAGAACCGTTGGCATAGGGCCAGGCAACCCCGATAAAAATTTTACTCACCCCTAGGTCCCCCTACTTAATAAAATGAATATACTGTTATCAGACAGCATAGCTTAATACCAGCCAAAAACTCGCGAGGTTTACTCCTCACTCTGAAAAGAAGGTCAGTACTCGTCCCCCCTTCTCTTCTTTGTAGTGGGCATAGTCTTTGGCCAGGCTGCAGTCCTGACAAAGACGCTTCATCCCGCCTTCCTCTTCAAAAACGAAATAGGGACCGGAATGTGGGATAACACGTTGACAATCATCGCACTGGACATTACCTAGAGATATACACCCTCGACGCATTTTATCACTCCTCCTCAGGTTCAGTAATATACTTTTCCTCTGTCCTCAAGACATCAGAGCAGCTTGAGCCAGGCACGATAAAGCTCCCTCCGTGACAGGCCCGTTTCCGAAGCTATCCTGGCTATCGCTTCTCTAGCCCTTATCCCGGACTGATGCATACTGCTTAGCTGCTGTTCAATCTCAGCGGTCAACTGCGGCTTTTCCTTCTCACCCCCGCCGGCAATGACCAGGGTGAATTCCCCCTTTGGCTGGGTGAAGTGTTCTATCGCCCCGGTTATCATGCCCCGGAAGATCTCTTCATATACCTTGGTTAGTTCACGACAAACGGCTATCCCTCTATCCCCCAGAACGAGCCGAATATCGTTCAGGCTGGCTATCAGCCGGTGAGGTGATTCCAGGGCGACAATACTGCCGCATTCATCAACCACCGACCTCAGAAGTTTAAGCCGACTGCTCGCCCGACGAGGCAGAAAGCCCAGGTAGACAAACCTCTGTACAGGTAGTCCCGAGACAACCAGCGCTGTGATGACCGCCGAAGGTCCGGGAACAGGCACCACCAGGATGCCTTGTTCACTAGCTGCCACAACCAGTTCATAGCCGGGGTCAGACATCCCCGGCATCCCGGCATCGGAAACAAGAGCTACATCTTCACCGGCGAGGCGGTCCAGAAGGTAACCCAGCTTGGCCTTCTTATTGTGCTCGTGATAGCTTGTCAGCGGTGTCTTAATGTCATAGGTGACGAGAAGCTGCTTCGTCCGGCGGGTATCTTCAGCCGCAATCAGATTCACCTCCCGCAGGGTACGCAGAGCACGCAGGGAAATATCCTCAAGGTTACCAATTGGGGTCGCCACCAGGTAAAGAACCGGCATTGCCTCTTATCTTCCTCAACTTAGATATTATAAACCGATACTTCATCGCCCGTCTATACTGGCTGATAGGGGGTTTCTACCAAATCTGTTATTTCCCCGCAATATCCTTTATAATATACATACTAGGAGCGAGGGTTCCCCGTCCATGATATAAACTCGGCTACAGGGTAAGTCCGCTGAAGTGTCTGTGGTTAGAGTTCCTTGACTTTGAATTATTCTCTTTGATATAGTTTCTCTTTAAGAAAGGATGGTAAGATGGTTTCTGTTCAGTTTAAGCAGCTACGGCGTGCCTACGGATTCGCTGAAGTAGCGATAGTGCCAGGAGAGGTAACTATCAACCCCGACCAGGCAGACGTAGATTTCAAGATAGAGGGTTTCACTTTTTCCATTCCCATCATAGCCTCAGCGATGGATGCGGTGACCGATGTCAATACCGCTACCCTGATGAGCAAGCTCGGTGGTCTGGCCGTTCTCCACTTGGAGGGTGTACAGACGCGTTATGATAACCCGGAGGACAGCCTTTCTGAAATCGCTCAGACACCCGATGCTGAGGTTACCACTCTACTCCAGAAGATTTACTCTCAACCGATTAAGGAAAAGCTTATCGGCGAACGAATAAGGGAGATTAAAAAGGCGGGGGGGATATGCGCTGTCTCAGTAACACCGGCTAATGCTAAGTGCTTTGCCCCGATGGTCGCTGAAGCCGGAGCCGATATCCTCGTTGTCCAGTCTACGGTTACCACCGCTAAGCATATCTCAAAGAGCTATGGTGGGTTGGTCTTTTCCGAGCTTCGCAAAGCTATACCACTGCCCATTGTCGTGGGCAACTGCGTCAGCTATAACGCAGCCTTGGAGCTGATGAGAACAGGAATCTCCGGGGTCTTGGTGGGTATCGGGCCGGGTGCTGCCTGCACCACCAGGGAGGTACTCGGTATCGGTGTTCCCCAGATAACAGCCACTATGGATTGTGCCGCCGCCAGAGACGAATACCAGCGTGAGTCCGGCCGGTATGTTCCGATAATTACCGATGGGGGTTTTCGTAAAGGTGGAGATTTGTGTAAGGCACTGGCAGCCGGAGCCGACGCACTGATGCTGGGTTCTATCCTGGCTCAAGCTGAAGAATCACCGGGGAGGGGTTATCACTGGGGTATGTCCCACCCACACCCGGCGCTTCCCAGGGGGACCCGGATAAGGGTTGGCACCACCGGTTCACTGGAGCAGATTCTTTTCGGTCCTACTTCAGTCACCGATGGCAGCCAGAACCTGGTCGGAGCAATCCGCACGGCAATGGGTGTCTGCGGTGCCTTAACTATGCAAGAAATGCACCAGGCTGAGATGGTAGTGGCGCCGGCGATTACCACTGAAGGGAAGTCCTGGCAGCTAGCGCAGCGTTAGGGCAGCAAATCCAGTTTGTATCTGCGCAGCACACAGAGGTATTGTAAATGCTAAATAAAGTCTCCTTGGGGATATCTGCTATTGACAGGTATCGTCATTTGTGTCACCAGGAGCTCATCGATGAAGTTGTCAGTCTGGGGGAAGAGCTAAAGGGGTTGCGCCTGTGCCATATTAATTCAACCCCCTTCGGTGGCGGAGTAGCCGAACTCTTGGTTTCCTTTATTCCGCTGTTGCGTGGCTTAGGCATTGCCGCCGACTGGCAGGTGATACGCGGCGACCACCGTTTTTTTACCATTACCAAGGGATTGCACAATGCTCTGCAGGGTGCTCCGTTCGAAGATATTAATAAGGAGAGCATTAAAAGGGCATACCTGGCGAATAATCTGGCCAATGCCCGCGAACTGGACACCGACTATGATGTCTTTATTATCAATGACCCTCAGCCAGCTGCCTTGCGCCACTTCCTGCCCGACCATAACGGAGCCAAATGGATATGGCGCTGTCATGTCGATAGCTCACAGCCGGATGATACGGTGTGGAACTTCCTGCGCCCCTACGTTGAAGAGCATGATGCTGCTGTCTTTACCACCGAAAAGTTCATCCCGAAAGACCTTCATCTAGCCAAGATTACCACTATGGCGCCGTCGATTTGCGCCTTTACCTCGAAGAATATGTTTATCAAGCGAGAACTTTGCCGTGAGCTGGTGGAGAACCTTGGCTTCGACCGCAGCCGTCCTATCGTTACCCAGGTATCCCGTTTTGACCACTGGAAAGACCCCTTCGGTACCATAGCCGCCTACCGGCTAGCTAAAGAAAAGGTCCCGGGACTGCAGCTAGCCATGATAGGCAGTTTTGCCCAGGATGACCCTGAGTCCGGGGATATGTACGCTGCCATCAACACCGAAGCCAATAAAGATGATGATATGCTTATCTATTCTAACCTGACCGGGATGGGTAATATGGAGGTCAACGCCTTTCAGCGGGCCAGTGACGTTATCGTTCAGAAATCAATCAGGGAGGGGTTCGGGCTGGTAGTAGCCGAGGCGTTATGGAAAGAAACGCCGGTAGTAGCCGGTAATACCGGCGGCATACCCCTGCAGATGACCGGTGGACTTAGCGACTACCTGGTGAATAGTGTTGAGGAATGCGCTGAGAAGATGGTCTTCCTTCTGCACAATCCGGAGGTGCGTCGGCAGTTAGGGGCAGAGGGTAAGAGAATCGTTGCGGACAACTTCCTGACACCCAGACTGATTAGAGATGAACTCAGATTGATAAAGAGCCTGCTGGATAAGAAACCTTCCTAGTCCCGGTTATTACTCTTCTTCTTCTTCGCTCTCTTCGCTCGTTTCCCCGGTAACCTGGGGCAGCAGAGCCTTTGTGATACCCTGCCTGCGCCGTGCCGGGAGGACTAGCTTATCAATCACTCGCCGAAGCTTCCTTAACGCCTCTGGTGGCTGTCTGGTGCCCGCTGTCACTATTACGCCGTCCACTCCGGCCTCCCACAGCACCCCAAGCTCAGCAGCGGTTACTTTTGCCGGCACCTGGATCAGCAAGGGCTTTGCCAGCGAGGCGATAAAGTGCTGAACAAGCATCAAGTGCTGCCAGGTAAGCAGGGAGTCGTCCCTCTGGCTATCAACGATAAGTACCGCATCCAGCGGCAGTTTATCAATCGTCTTCAGCAGACCTTCACTAATTGACGCCTCAACCTCCAGTATCTTACCCGCTTCGGTATCTTGAAGGACCCCAAGCGGTGTGTCAACCGGAAAAACGATGAAATCGCAGTCAACCCCCTTCAGACCCGTTTTTCTCCTCCCGGTGTCTCTCAGCCACCCGCCCCAGGGGATATCGGGTACAGTTCGGGAATACCCTTGGAGAGTCATGGTATCAGCCTTTACTCCGGAAATAGGCAACAGCCCAGCATCAGCACCGGTGATACAATCAGCCGGATCATCGGCATCAGCCTGGGTTAAACTGGCAATCAGCAGCATCCTTGGCTTGGGCAATGCTGTCCGCCCAGCCCGAAATCCCATAGCCTGCGGGCCGCCTTTCGCCGTCCGGTTTAGTTCATCTATCAGTTTACTCACACTAGGGATAATTATAGAAGAAAGTGGGGGAAAATTCAACGTAAGTGACTAAGGGGTCTTGTAAAGGCTGAATACGGTGACCAGCATAATTTATGGACTTAGCGCTACCGGCCATAGTATAATGGGCTAGATTTGTGGGGGGTGTTACCGTAATTGTCAGAACCGGGCAGTTCGTCAGTAACCTCGGCAGATAAGATAAAAGCCGAGGTTTTTTCGTCACTCTCACTGGAAGATATGAAGGTTGTTACGAAAAGGCTGCGCCGCCACATTATTTCAATGATAGGTAAGGCGGGCAGTGGGCACCCCGGCGGATCCCTATCCGCCGTAGAGATTGTTACTGCCCTCTATTTCAGTGTGCTCAGGCATAAGCCGCTGGATCCTTGCTGGTCAGAGCGGGACAGGTTCATCCTCAGCAAGGGACATGCCGCCCCGCTGCTCTATGCCGTCCTGGCTGAATGCGGCTACTTTCCAGTTGAAGAGCTGCTCACCTTAAGAAAGCTGGGAAGCCGTCTTCAGGGCCATACCGACTGCCGGCTTATTCCCGGGGTGGAGATGACCGCCGGTGCTCTGGGACAGGGGTTGTCCTTTGCCGTTGGCGTTGCCCTGGCCAGCCGTCTTGACTCAAAAGACTACCGGGTCTACGTTCTGCTTGGGGATGGGGAGTGTGATGAGGGGCAGGTATGGGAAGCCGCTATGGCGGCGGCTCATTTTAAGATAGATAATCTGGTGGCCATCGTGGACAAGAACGGTCTCCAGCTTGACGGCTGGAACCGTGATATTATGAATTTGGAACCCTTCACCGAGAAATGGCAGGCTTTTGGCTGGCATGCCATTAGTGTTGACGGGCATGACCTTGCCGAGCTTAGCAGTGCCTTTGAGCAGGCGAAGTTGATTAAGGGGCAACCGTCTGTCATCATTGCCCACACCGTCAAGGGTAAAGGGGTTAGCTTTATGGAGAATAAGGTTGATTTTCACGGTAAAGCCCCTAACGCCGCTGAGGTGGAGATGGCACTAAAGGAGCTGGAGTAGAAGTGTCCGAGCAAGTCTCCTTAAGGGAGACCTATGGGAAGACCCTGGTCGAGTTGGGTAGAGAAAACCCGGATATTGTGGTGCTGGATGCCGACCTGTCCAAGTCAACGATGACCCATTTCTTCGGAAGTGAGTTCCCCGACCGCTTTTTTGATTGCGGTATCGCCGAGCAGAATATGATTGGTATTGCCGCCGGGCTGGCCGCTTCAGGTAAAACGCCCTTTGCCAGTACCTTTGCCGTATTTGCCCCGGGGCGTTGTTTCGACCAGGTTCGTATGTCGATTGCCCAACCAGAACTGAACGTTAAGCTGGTGGTTACCCACGGTGGTATTAGCGTTGGGGAGGATGGTACCTCACACCAGTCCATTGAGGACCTAGCCTTAATTGGTGCGCTTCCCGGATTTAGTGTTATTGTTCCTGCTGATGCTGTTGAGACTGCCCAGGCGGTAAGGGTGGCAGCATCCAGCTACGGGCCGTTCTACATCAGGTTGGGCCGGCCAAAACTACCGCTGGTCTTTGGTGAGGACTACCGCTTCAGCCTGGGCAAGGCGGCGACTATGAAGCCGGGGCAGGACGTTACTATTATCGCCATCGGTATTATGGTATCAGCAGCACTGGAAGCTGCCGCCAATCTTGAACAGCAGGATATCGACTGCCGCGTTCTTAATATGTCCACCCTGAAGCCTATCGATGAAGAGGCCATTATCAAGGCAGCCTGTGAGACCGGGGCTATCGTTACCGCCGAAGAGCACCTGGAGCACGGCGGACTGGGCAGCGAGGTTGCTCAGGTGACGGGTAGACATCAGCCGGTGCCACTGGAGTTTGTCGCCATCAAAGACACCTATGGTCAGTCAGGCAAGGATAGCGAACTTCTCAAGAGATACGGGCTAACCGCCGAAGGTATCGAGGCAGCAGTCCGCTCGGTGATAGCGCGAAAAAAGTAAAGTATACCGGGAGTAGTTCGGCACAGCCCATTTCCCAACCGCCCACTTTTCTTAAGCCACACTGAACCAGCAACGGGTAGTCATGCGCAATCAACCTCAAGCTACAGAAAATCTTGACCGAATCATTAATGACATGGTATGTTAACCACAGTAACTTAAAAACTGAATAGATACCCAAGAGCTATCGAGAGATGCGGTTAGGGAATTGGCCCGATGACCCGCACGGCAACCTTTGAGTCTTTCTTAAAGGTGCCAAAGCCAACCCAAAAGGGAATCGATAGGTCACACTGCGAGTGTGAAAAAGGAAGGCGATAAGCCTCCGTTCAGGAGGTTTTTTGTTACCTGGATTATAGCCGTTTTCTTGATAGCTTAAAGCTGAAAAGGAGGCGGCTTTTATTATTCATGGATTGTAATGAGCTCTTAACAATAAAAAAGGAGTAAGGAAATGGAATACTTACAGAGTTCGGAATCAGTTTCTGAGGGGCATCCTGACAAGGTTGCTGATCAAATATCAGATGCATTGCTAGATGCATATATCGGTAAAGATCCTAATTCTAGAGTTGCTCTAGAAACAATGTTAGCAAAGAATCTGGTAGTAATTGCAGGGGAGGTCAGTAGTGAAGCAAACGTCGACATTAAGACAATAGTAAGAGAGACATTAAGAGATATAGGCTACACAGACGAAAGATTGGGAATGGACTGTTTTTCTTGCGAAATAATTACGTCAATATCCGAACAGTCATTGAATATAGCAAAGGCTGTCGGGAAAACAGATGGTAGAATCGGGGCAGGGGATCAGGGTTCAATGTATGGATACGCTACTAACGAAACTCCTGAACTAATGCCGCTTCCTATTAACTTGGCACATAAACTTGTGAAGAGAGTGGACGATTTAAGGAAGAACGGGACTATTCCATGGCTTGGGCCAGATGCAAAATCACAGGTAATTGTGGCTTATCGTGATGGCGTGCCTTACAAGATCGAAAGCGTCGTTCTATCAGCACAACACCAACCTGATATCACCGATAAAGAAATACACTATGATTTGCTAGAAAAGGTTATAACACCAGTCATTCCAGCACAGTTTGGCTCCGACGATTTCTTCGCTAATACATGCCTTATCAACCCCTCAGGACGATTTGAAACAGGTGGGCCCAAAGGTGACGTAGGACTTACAGGTCGAAAAATCATCGTTGATACCTATGGAGGCAGTTGCCCACATGGTGGGGGTGCTTTTTCAGGTAAGGATCCTACTAAGGTGGATCGTTCTGCGGCTTATATGGCACGCTATATTGCTAAAAACATTGTTGCTGCTGAATTAGCGGATAGATGCACAGTCCAACTTTCATACGCCATAGGGCGGCTTAAACCATTGGCCGTTAGTATAGATTTTCATGGATCGGGTATCGAATCAGAATCTAGGATCCGTAAATGCATAGAGGAATTATTCGAATTGGATCCCCTGGGAATTATTAATACTCTCAAGTTGCGCAGACCCATATATAAAAAGTCTGCTGTATATGGTCATTTCGGTAGAGAATTGCCAGATTTTACCTGGGAAGATACTGATAGGGTTGACGATATCCTGGACTGCGTATTTGGAGCGTGCAAAGATGAGCAATATTAGTAGTTATTCAAATTGAGCATTACTGCTGTTGATCGAAGCAAAACCGTCATTCGGAATCGATCATTGTACTGATACTTGGAGTCATACTCACTTATATTCAAAACTATATTTGTGTCCTGGAATAAAAGGTTTACAGATCGACTTGTCGAAAAAAGGCGTGTATCGAGTTTCCCTTATTGGTCGTGACGGCGAACGAATCAAGGTCTTCTACGCTGGTAGAGATAGGAAGTGGGCTGCAAGTCTGGCATGGTCATGTGCCTGCGAGATATTTCTAGGCGCACCTTTTTCGAGATTCCTCTGGAATGGTCTGAGTCAACAGCGACGGGATGATATAGTAAGAGCTGATGAAGAATGTCGACGGAATATCGAACGTGCCTTAAGGGTAAAATTGGATGACACACCTGGAGGTATTAGAGGTATTAAAACTAAAATGGCAAGTTCAAACTGGGACAGGTATATGTATGGAGTTAAATATGGGTATGGTTATATAAGGGGTCGTCCAAGAGGTCAGTCCCATTGAGCAGAAACACAACATGTGGCGTAAGTATTACAAATGGAGCAGATATGACCGATAGAGCCCAGAGGTGGAGCAGGAGGCTAGACGGACTCAATACTACTAGTCCTCCTGAGCCACTAATTCTCAATGAAACTATGATCAGCCAGTGGCTTAGAGACCATAGAACCAATTATACTAGTGCAACCAAAACAGTGAAGGCTTGTCTAGAGAACTTCAGACTGCACGGGAGACACAAAAAGTTGGTTTGGGATATTTACTCTAGGACTGATTTTAGCTATCAAAAATAGAAGTGGGGTTGAAATGAAAAGATATTTAACACCAATCCTGTTAGTCGTTTCAATTGTAACTGGTGTATTTAGTTTGAGTTGCACCAGTTCACCTAGCGCTTATCAAATAGCCTTTGATGACTTAGTTGAATGTGAGGCTAGACTGGGTGAAATGAATAAATCGGGCGAGTTCTACACACTGCGAGAATTCGGATATGACATAGCAAGACTTGCTGAGCCTATTCCTGATGATATGCTCACCGCAGAGTATGGCTTCTCTGAACTGGTAATATTCTACAAGTGGGCTGAAGTGTACTGGGAAGAATATAACAGACTGCCACTGGATATGGAGTCTACTATCGCTATTGTTGATGAAGAGCTATACGGGTCAGATGGTTACTGGGCGGGAGGGGTTCTTTGGTCTCAATATGATGAGCTACCGAGCACACCTACTAGTGTGAGAACAGAATACAGACTAAACGATCCTATACTAGATGCTCTTCTTCTATTTTGGGGCAAATCCACAGAGTCAGTATTCTACAGAGGATCTGAGGAATGGGAAGAGGCAAGCAACCTTCTCTTGGATTGGTTCAACGATTACAAGATTTACCAAAGTATGCACCCTGCATTTGCTGATTGGTCAGTATCCCAGAAATAGAGACTTGTCTGAAGTCTGAAAGCGAGGTTTAGGTCAAAAATGAGAGTAGCAGCAGGAATTCTCACGATAATTGGTGGATTGATAGGTGGTATTTTCTTCACGACAATTCTCAGTGAGCTAGGTATTCATGGAATGGTAGTCTACATACCGATGCTTCTAGCTTGGATAGGTGGTATCATGGCACTGAGGAAGATACACTACCAATGGGCCCTAGCTGGGGCTATCTGTGTCCTGTTCATGACAATTTGGCTTGCTATTGTCGTTGTCCCTCACTTTTTAATATATTCCCTGCTAGGGCTACTGCCAATCATATTATTGGCAAAGAGGAAAAGTGACTTCTTACCCCATGAAGCAGCAATTCAGGATGATGAGCACCACGACTGTTTAGCTTACTATCAAGAAGAGAAGAAACTACAACTAGTATTGGAGAGGGTAGGGCGGCTATTCAATAAGTGTTTGGGAAAATATGAAGATGAGTATTTCCAAGCTAGGAAACACCGTATAGATTTTTGGCCTAGTATGGATAAAATATCTGAAGTTAATGACTATTTTTCGGACGCGGCAACTGAGATTGTTAAGCGAAAAAGGGCAATGAGAACTGCACCCTCTCCTGCTTTAGCGATGTCTTCTGCCTGGTTAGCTGTGTATTTGGATTACGAAGCTACAAAAGACCCCTCCAATATCGCGGCAGGCTACGATAGTATGGAAGTACAGGCTAGGAAGGTAAGGCAAAAAGAGCTTGTTAAGAAGTTGAATAAATCATACTACAAGGCGTTGGAGGAAGAAAAAGAGTTCCGTAAACTCCTCAAGATTAGTAGTGGTGAGTATAAAAGAATAACCGATAATGTGACTAGAGCTGTTGCTTCTGACGAATGGTTACAGAAACTAGAAGAAGAATGTCCGTGACTAGTAGGTAGCTATTATAAGAGCCAATTTCAACTCCTGCTGAATTTTTCTACGAGACTAACTTCGGGTAGATAGGCTTAGGTCAAACCAATACCTACACAAACTATTCTTTAACCTTCCTCGTAGCTCTCTCTAATCTGGTATCACTCGCACCTAAATGTGTCCAAATAAGCCATTAGGTTTGCTATAGCTTTTTCACGATTGTTGACAGTACTATTAGTGTAGTAGAAAACAAAACATCGTTGACTATCCTCAGAGTACAAACCACCAGTAACGCCATGCAACGTGCCACCTGAATCTGATGTAACAGTGAAAGCCCGATAAATGAGATGATACCCTGACCTAGTGTCCTCATTCCAGTGACTGACCTCTTTCAAATCTGGGTCTGTAACAAACAAGTCTATGCGTTCCTCTAGAAACGAGTACGGCTCTTCATCGGGTTCTGCCTCCAACCAAAGAATGCCGAATGAGTTAATCCCCTCTGCTTGAGTCCGTACTACGACCGAGCCCTCTTGATAGGAATTGTCACCTTCAAGTGACCCCGTTTCCAAAAGCACGAAGTCACTAGGATACTCAAAAGAGAAGCCATAATTTGAAAAAGTTTGTGGTTCAGGAGACACAGTGCCATTCTGTACAGTGCAAGAGCAAACTACCAGTAGTCCAACTAAGCTTACACCTGCTAGAGATAATGTTACCCAACGTTTCATCTTCTGCTATCCTACTGCCATTCCATCATGCTCTTGGAGGCTAAAAAGCAAAGAAGCACAAATAGTGCCTTACTTTACTCATAAGTCAACTGCCTGAACTTTGCCTCCATTAGAATTATTCTGTACCTGGATTCTATCCCCCTCAGTAGTGGGTGTCAATGGCAGTGTGGTTACCTTTGCTCTAGTGTTCATGCTCCACTCTTCAAATAAGGCAGTAGTATAGATTATACAAACCACTCTCCGATTGACACTTCTTAAGCAAGGCAGTAGAATCTGTATACTTCGGTCAATAG
>CAZYRA010000009.1:23599-25012 GCA_964649385.1 uncultured Dehalococcoidales bacterium
TCGGTCAATAGAAGGTAGCAAAGATATGAGTCCATCTATCTGCATAGTCTTAGATACTTCAGTTCTGTATGACGATTACAAACTTGGACGAGCTCCACTCCGAGAGCTTCTGAATATTGCGAAATTGTGTAGTGCGCATGTGATATTACCGAAAGTTGTGTTTGATGAACAAGTGAACCATTTTAAATGGGAGTACCAGAATTCAGTTAGTAAGATAAAAAATGCAATCAAGAAGTTAAGGGAGCTCCCCCTAGTTGATAATGTTTATTCTAGTACTCCTGCTATCAGTGGTTCCTATGAAGAATTCTTGCAGCATACAGCACAAGAACACGATATTCAAATAGCTGATTATCCGAGTGTTAGCCATGAGGATGTTCTAAAAAGGACGCTCAATAAACGCAAACCATTTGGTGATAAAGATAAAGGCTATAAAGATACTTTAATATGGGAAACAATATTGGAGTTGCTATCTAATCGCTGTGAAAGAGTTGTATTCATAGTAGCAAACCATACAGATTTTGCTGGATTACCAGCAGGGTCTTTGCACAGTGATTTGATTAAGGATTTAGGGGATCACGGGTTTACAGATGGTAGTGTAGCGTTAAAGCTGTCAATTAAGGAGGCTTCAAATTATCTTCGTGAGGTGGGCGGACTTAATGCAGCTAGTTTAATAGAATTAATAGCTGAACAGATCAAGGATAGTGTTGATTTCGATGACTTACTAACGGAGCATAGTAATGATATTGTTGAGTGCATAGAAACTGATTCAGGAGATATCCTAATTGGTGAAGGTGCTGATGAACCATCATTTCTTTGGAATGTTGAAGAAGCTGAGATAGAAATAGAGACTACTGAAGTAGTGGAAAATGGAGAAGTAGTGGTATATGCCAGCGCCGAATTTGAAAATGAGTTAATGTATTGGATGTTTCTTTCTTCATACTATACCAACGTGGATTATCTTGAGGTAGTTGGCATAACTCCTTGCGAGACAGATGAGAAGATAGATTCAGCTTGGGTTAGTGGAAATATGGTGTTGTCACTACATTTTAGCTTTGTATATAATCCTAGTAATCAACAAGTATCTGGCTTTGAAGCACTGCGCATCTACCGCGTTGATTTGGGCGCAGAGAACTGAGCAGAGCTAACTATAACCCTATGTCGTTCATCTGGATAAATCTTTTGTGAGTATTGACTGTATAACTCTAGAATATTTAACACTAACTATAATTTTTCTACGAGACCAACTTCGGGTATCTAGGCTTCAGTAAAACCAGTGCCCCAGGGGATACCCTCCCCATCAATAGCTGATAAGAGTAGATAGGGGAACTATTGGCTATAGAATCAGATATTCCCTCTTGCTTACCAATCCTTCCTTTGATGCTTACCAGTTTAGCTATGCACAACGGATTGCTA
>CAZYRA010000010.1:0-2066 GCA_964649385.1 uncultured Dehalococcoidales bacterium
TTTCGTCCCGCTATCAGGTGCTGCAGGCGCCGGATATAGGCGCTCTGCGGGCTGAGCTCTATTCCTTCCTGCTGCCTGTCCTTTACCTGAGTAACCGCTTCTTCCGCCTCACCTAAGGCGCGCTTTAGGGAGTTTGCTTTGTCCGGATTTTCTACCGGGTAGATATCAATCAAAAGCTGTCTCATCTGGGCAGGGGTATTGCTCCTTAAGACATAGAGAGGCAGGTTAGCCGCTTCGGCATCCCTCAACTTTTGAGGCTTACGGCGGAAGTAGTTTTTCGAGGTGATGAACAGGTTAGCCTCGCTCAAGTTTTGCACTATATCCAGGTCTAGCCGCATCTCTTTGGTAATTTGTTCAAGCCGCCCCCTGTTTATCCCGAAGAGGTAGACCTTCGCCGGCTCATTTTTCTTGAGGGGTTGCCTGGTTCCCCTGGTCCCTGTCGCGGTGGCTGCCGGGGCTTGCTTTGTTATCCTGATTTCTCCTGCCTCGTCCAGCCAGCGGGTTTCGGCATCCAGCACCTGGCCGCGTAGGATGGCGTCGACTGCCTCGCCGACGTCTGGCCGTATAGCTACCCTGTCCCAGCCCTGAATTTCAACAACGATATTAAAGGTGGGCGACGAAGTGCGCTCCAGAATCGATTTCTGGGTGCCCCTCCGTTTAGCTTCTTCGTCACCCAGGGTTACCGACTGGATGCCGCCGATGAGGTCACAGAGGGTGGGGTTCATCATCAGGTTTTCCAGTGTGTTGCCGTGGGCGGTGCCGATTAGTTGCACCCCGCGCTCGGCAATGGTGCGGGCCGCCTGCGCCTCGAGTTCGGTGCCGATTTCATCGATCACTATTACCTCGGGCATATGGTTCTCTACCGCCTCAATCATTACAGCATGCTGCTTGGTAGGGGTAGCTACCTGCATCCGGCGGGCGTGTCCGATAGCCGGGTGGGGAATATCGCCGTCGCCAGCGATTTCATTTGAGGTATCGACAATGATAACCCGTTTTTCGAAGTCGTCAGCGAGTACCCGGGCAACCTCACGGAGCATGGTGGTCTTACCTACACCGGGACCACCCAAGAGGAGAATACTCTTACCAGTCTGGATGAGATCTTCAATAATCTTTATCGTGCCGAAGACAGCCCGCCCCACACGGCAGGTAAGCCCGACGATGCGCCGTTTGCGGTTGCGGATAGCCGAGATGCGGTGCAGGGTGCGTTCAATTCCGGCCCGGTTGTCATCACCGAAGTTGCCGATACGTGAGACAACGTAATCGAGGTCAGCTTCATCGACCTCCTTGGGGTTGAGGACCACCTCTCGTGTAGGAAAGCGGGCTTTGGATGGGCGGCCCAGGTCAAGGACTATTTCCAGCAGGTCACTGTTGTCACCTTGCTCACATAGCGGCTGGCGAACGTACAGCGGTAGGACGTTGAGCAGAGCGTCCAGGTCATCGGTGATAACCTTTTGCAAAGGTGTTCCCCTGTTTAGGATTTGCTGCCTTCAGCGGCAATATCTAAAAAATACTGATGAAATCTCAGGTCATCGGTCAACTCAGGGTGGAAAGCAGTCGCCAGCAGCTTACCCTGTCTGGCGGCGACAATAGTACTATCACCCAGCCTGGTCAGCACCTCGGTTTTACCATTTACCTGCTCAATTAAGGGGGCTCGAATGAAGATACCACGGAAGGGTTCTTTACCCAGTACCGGTACGGCTAGTTCTGCCTCAAAGCTGTCCTTCTGCCGGCCGAAGGCGTTGCGCCTGACCGTGATGTCCATCAGCCCCAAGGGCTCGACGTCAGAGTCTGAGATTTCCCTGGCGAGCAGTATCATGCCGGCGCAGGTTCCGAATACGGGTAACCCTTCTTTAGCCAGCCTTTTCACCTCGTCAGCCAGCTTATAGGCTGCTATCAGGTAGCTTATAGAGGTGCTTTCTCCCCCCGGGATAACTAATCCATCCACACCCTCAAGCTCCGAGGGCAGACGGACGGGCAGTGCTTCTACCTTTAGCTTGTGCAGCATGGCTATATGTTCAGCAAAGGCTCCCTGCATAGCAAGGACACCTACTCTCATCTTACCATCC